>JAGKSX010000036.1 GCA_018993155.1 Hydrogenophaga sp. | reverse complement strand
GCCTCCAGCGGGAAGCTCATCATGATGTCGGCGGCGCTGAAGGTCTCTCCGGCGAACCAGCCGCCGGGGCCCAGCTCGGCCTCCCACCAGGCGATGTGGTCGGCGATCTGCGGCGCGATCAGGGCGGCGTCGACCTTGCGCGAAATGCCCTTCGCCACCGGTCGGAGCAGCATCGGCGTCCGCTTCGGAATCTGGCTGAACACCAGCTTGAGCAGCAGGGGCGTCATCGCCGAACCCTCGGCGTAGTGCATCCAGTAGGTGAAGCGCCGCGCCTCCGGCATCCCCGCGGGCGGCCTCAGGCCCGCGTTCGGGAAGGCCTCCAGCAGGTGCTCGATGATGGCTCCCGTCTCGGCGACCACCACCCCATCGTGTTCGATCACCGGCGACTTGCCCAGCGGATGCACCGCCCGCAGCGCCGCCGGCGCCAGCAGCGTCTTCGGATCCCGCTCGTAGCGCCGGATCTCGTAGGGCGCCCCCAGCTCCTCAAGCAGCCACAGCACCCGCTGCGAGCGGGAGTCGTTCAGGTGGTGGACGACGATCATGGCGGGCCTCCGGTCCGGGACCCCGTTGTGGAGCGTTGACGCCGCGTCCGTCCAGAGGCTCAGGGCCGTCGTCCGCTCCAGCGCGGCCTGGCCCGGCCCGGTCGTCCGGGCGGAGCCCGGCGACTCTGCCACAGCTGCAGGGCGAGGGTGGCGAGGGCCAGCTTGCCGGCGTGGCGGCCGGCCATGCGGCGGCCGCCGCGGCTGAGCAGCAGGCCGCCGAGGACGGTGGCGATCGGGGGCAGGCGCATGGGAGTCTCCTTTGGCCTTCCAACGCCCGGGGCGCGGTCCCCGTTCAGCGATGCGCCCCGCCGTCCCCCCTGTTGAGTCCGCGCCCGCTTTGGTCCTAAGCCGACGGCATGACCGACGCCGCCGAAGAGCCCCGCCTGACCTCGCTCGCCCACGGGGGCGGCTGCGGCTGCAAGATCGCCCCCGGCGTGCTGCGCGACATGCTGGCCTTCACCCCGCAGGCGGCCCCCTTCGCGGACCTGCTGGTGGGGACGGAGACTTCCGACGACGCCGCCGTCTGGCGCCTCAATGACCAGCAGGCCCTGATCGCCACCACCGACTTCTTCATGCCGGTCGTCGACGACCCTTTCGACTTCGGGCGCATCGCCGCCACCAACGCCATCAGCGACGTCTACGCCATGGGCGGCACGCCGATCATGGCGCTGGCGCTGGTGGGCATGCCGATCAACGTGCTCTCCACCGAGACCATCGGCCGCATCCTGGCGGGTGGCCAGAGCGTGTGCCAGGCCGCCGGCATCCCGATCGCGGGTGGCCACACCATCGATTCCGTCGAGCCCATCTACGGCCTGGTCGCGCTCGGCCTGGTGCACCCGAAACGCGTCAAGCGCAACGCCGACGCCCGGGTGGGCGACCGCCTGGTGCTGGGCAAGCCGCTGGGCGTGGGCGTGCTGTCGGCCGCGCTCAAGAAGGACGCGCTGCCAGCCGTGGGCTACGCGCAGATGATCGAGCACACGACGAAGCTCAACACCGCCGGCCCCGATCTCGCCGCACTGGAGGGCGTGCACGCGCTCACCGATGTGACGGGCTTCGGCCTGGCCGGCCATGCGCTGGAGATGGCGCGCGGCTCGGCCACCACGGTGCGGCTGGACATGGCCCGCGTGCCGCTGATCGAAGGCGTGCGCGGCCTGGCCTCGGCCGGCATGGTCACCGGCGCCTCGGGGCGCAACTGGGCGGCCTACGGCCATGAGGTGCGGCTGGGCGCCGGATTGCAGCCGGTGGATCAGGCGCTGCTGAGCGATCCGCAGACCAGCGGCGGCCTGCTCGTGGCCTGCGCGCCCGAGGCCGTGGCCGAGGTGCTGGCGGTGTTCCACCGCCACGGCTTCGGTGCGGCGGCCGAGATCGGCGAGGTCGTGGCGGCGAGCGCCGACAGCGCTCGCCTGCGGGTGGATTGAATGAACAAGGGACCTCGCACCATGCAACGACAGCACATCAGCTCCGGCTTGCCCTTTGAGGAACAGATCGGCTACTCGCGCGCCGTGGTCGCGGGCGACTGGGTCTTCGTCTCGGGCACCACCGGTTTCGACTACACCACCATGAGCATCTCGGACGACGTGGTGCAGCAGGCCGAACAATGTTTCCTGAACATTCAGGCCGCGCTGCAGCAGGCCGGTGCGAGCCTGGACGACGTGGTGCGCGTCAACTACGTGCTGCCCGACGCCTCGCTGTTCGAGGCCTGCTGGCCGGTGCTGCGCAAGCACCTGGGCCGAGCGCGCCCCGCGGCGATGATGGTGTCGGCCGGCCTGTTGGACCCGCGCATGAAGATCGAGGTCGAGGTCACTGCGCTCAAGGCGCGATGAACATGGCTGCGCCCGCTACCCCTGTTCTGGTGTTCGATGTCTTCGGCACCGTGGTCGACTGGCACGGCAGCATCGTGCGAGAGGTGCAGGCGCTCCACCCGCAGGTGGATGCCGATGCCTTCGCCACCGCCTGGCGCGCGGGCTACCAGCCCGCCATGCAGCGCGTGCGCTCGGGCGAGCTGGGCTGGACGCTGATCGACGACCTGCACCGCATGGTGCTGGAGGCGTTGCTGCCCCGCTTCGGCCTGACCCACCTGAGCGAGGCCGAGCGCGATCACCTCAACCGCGTGTGGCACCGGCTCGATCCCTGGCCCGACGCAGTGGCCGGCCTGTTGCGCCTGAAAGCGCGGCACACGATCTGCACGCTGTCCAACGGCAACCTGGGCCTGCTCACGAACATGGCCAAGCGCGCCGGCCTGCCCTGGGACTGCGTGCTATCGGCCGAGGTGTTCCGCGCCTACAAGCCCGACCCGCGCGCCTACCTGGGCGCCGTGGAGGTGTTCCGCCTGCGGCCCGAGCAGGTGATGCTGGTGGCCGCGCACCACGACGACCTGGCGGCGGCGCGCGCCTGCGGCCTGGCCACAGCCTATGTGGAGCGCCCGCTGGAGTTCGGTGCCGCCCGGCCCAAGGACGTGTCGCCCGTGGCGACCAACACCTGGCATGCCCGCGATTTCGGGCACCTGGCCGATCAGCTGGGCTGCTAGGGTCTTTCTTACTCGACGCGCACGCTGGCGCTGATCGCGTCGGTGAGCGCTTTGCCGGGTGCGAGGTTGTCAAGCAGCTCCAGCTTGAGGCCGTAGCTGCCCGCTGGCGGCGAGAGCCAGACCTCGGTCTGCCCTTCGACAAAATCCATCACGACCGGGGCGCCCGAGGCGGGCGAGACGGTCAGGCGGAAGTGGCCGGTTTCGGGCAGGCGCTGCGCCTGATGGGCCACGTTGAGCGCCGAGGCGTGAAACTGCACGCGGAACGGTCGCTTGACCACCGGGCCTTCCAGCTGAAGGGCCAATCCCTTGACCGACAGCGTCTTGGGGTCGGTCGGGTTCTTCTTCGTCACCGTGATGGTGGCGGGCTTGCTGTAGACGAAGTGGGGCAGGTGGTTCTGGTCGGCCAGCAGCATGCGCAGGGTGTAAGTGCCGGGCTCCAGGGTGAGCACGGTTTCCATCTGGCCTTTGCCGAAGTGGATGTACTGGTCGTTGAAGGGCAGCGCCTGCTTGAAGTTCAGCGGCAGGTCGCGGTTGACCAGCAGATGGTGGTGCCCGCTTTTGGCCCGGCCTGGCTGCGCAATGGGTGCCAGGCCCCAGCCGCCGGAGAGCCCGAACTTGAGCAGGTAGGGCGTCTCGATGCGGTCCCCATCTTTGAGGTTGGTGAAATAGGCCTCGGCCGTCAGGCGGGGCGGTGCGGCTTGCCAGGGGTGGGTCGTGCCAGGCGGGGTCTGCGCGAGGGCGGGCAGCACCGCGGCCGAGGCGAGGATGAGGGAGGCAAGTCGGGTGGAGGCGCGCATGGCGGGCGGATCGGTGGTGGGCGGGGACGCCGTTGCGAAGTCTATCCAATCCGGCCCATACCCCAGGGGGTGTGAGCATGGCCAGGCGCCGGGCCTGGCCGGGCCGTCGTCAACGTGTCACGCGGTGCTGTTCCAGAAAACCGCGGTCGATGCGGTCTTTCCAGCCCCAGACCCAGCCACCGGCCAGGGTCAGCGGCCCCCAGCTCGCGATGGCGTGGCCCGTGCCGCAGGCGAGCAGGGCCATGCGCGGGCGCGAGGGGGGCAGGGCGCGCAGCGTGGTGCCTTCGTGCGCGGCCAGCAGGTTGTGGGCCAATGCCGCACCGGCGTGCATGTCGCCAGGCGCTCCATCCACGCGGGCGGCCACGCTGCCGGTGGCGAACACCTGCGGATGGCTGGTGCTTTGCAGGGTCGGGCCGGTCGACACCTGCCCGCGCTCGTTGAGCGCCAGGCCGCTGGCGGGCAACCAGGTGGGGGTGCGCACGCCCATGGCCAGCAGCGGCACGTCGCAGGCCAGGCGGGCGCCATTGCCCAGGTGCACCTGGCCTTCGCTCATGCCCACGCAAGCCTCGCGCAGCACCGTGATGCCGCGGCGCCTGAGCTGGCGCAGCACGCGCTGCCGCACGCCGGGTGGCAGATCGGTGCCGACCTCGTCGCCCCCGGTGATGAGCGTGAAGCGGGCCCCCGGCAAGCCGTGTTCGCGGATGCCTTGTTCGGCCGCGAACACGAGTTCGATGCCATCGGCTTCTGCGCCCACGATGGCCACCGAGACGGCCTGTTGCTGCGCCAGTGCCATCACCTGGGGCCACAGCGCCACGAAGGCCTCCATGGGGCTCAGGTGCAGGGCGTGGTGGTTGGCGCCCGGCATCTCGGCGTCGAGCCAGGCGCGGTCGGGCACGGTGCCAGTGTCGATGGAGAGCAGGTCGTAGCCCAGCGTGGCCGGCACGCCTTGCGCGCCGCCCGTGGCCGCAACCTGCACCTGGCGCGACGCCACATCGAGCCCGGTGCAGCGGCCCTGCAGCCAGCGTGCGCTGGCCGCGCGCACCAGCGGTTCGAGCGCGACGCGCCCTTCGTCCGCCGTGTGCTGGCCGGTCATGAAGCCGGGCAGGCAACCTTGGCCGGTGTGGTGCACGAACGGCGTGAGCAGGGTCACGTCCAGGTTGCCCGGGTGGTGCCGCGCCAGGCGCGCCAACACCTGCAGATGGGCCTGGCCGGCACCGAGCAGCAGGAGTTTCTTGATGCCGTGGTGCATGGCTGCCTCAGACCACCAGCATGGCCGCGAACCAGGCGCAGCCGGCGAGTTTCACCGGCGCGGGGCGTCCGGGCGTGCGCCAGAGCGAGGCGAGCAGGAAACCGTTGTACGGCAGGGGAGCGAAGTGCACCGCCAGGGCCCATGCGATCGGCGGGCCTTGCGAGACCAGCATCAGCGCCGCGAAGCCCGTGCACAGGTTGATGACGCTGCCCAAGGCCAGCATGTCGCGCCAGAACAGCGTGCGCCAGGCGACCTGGCCCTGCCAACGCCGGCCCCAGAACCCGGTCGTGGTGGGTGCTGAGCCGGTCATGGGCAGCAGGGTGTTCAATGGGCGCTCAGGATGCCGGCGCCGAGCAGGCCGAAGACCAGCAGGCCCAGCGCGATGCGGTAGTACACGAAGGCCATGTAGCCGCGTGTCGATACCAGCTTGAGGAAGACCACGATCACGCCATAGCCCACGCCGAAGGCGATCAGCGTGGCCAGGGCGGTGGGGCCGGGCGCGACCGGGCTGCCATGCTGCCAGCTGCGCAGCAGCTGGTAGAAGCCCGAGCCCATCACGGCGGGAATCGCCAGCAGGAACGAGTAGCGCGCGGCCGCTTCGCGCGTGTAGCCCATGAGCAGGCCGGCGGTGATGGTGCCGCCCGAGCGCGAGACACCGGGGATCAGCGCCATCGCCTGGGCCAGCCCGAACAGCAGGCCGTGGCCCCAGGTGAGCTGGCTCAGCGGGCGCTCGCGCCGGCCGTAGTGGTCGGCCGCGCCCAGGATGATGCCGAACACGATCAGCATGGTGGCCGTGATGTAGAGGTTGCGCAGCGAGCCCTCGATCGCGTCCTTGAACAGCAGGCCCAGCACCACGATGGGCACCGAGCCGATGATGATCAGCCAGCCCATGCGGGCGTCGGGGTCCTGGCGCTTGGCCGGTTGCGTGAGCGAAGCCCACCAGGCCAGGAAGATGCGCACGATGTCGTGCCGGAAGTACAGCAGCACGGCGGCTTCGGTGCCGATCTGGGTGATGGCGGTGAAGGCCGCGCCCGGGTCGCCGCCCGAGGGCAGCAGCGGGCCGATGATGCGCAGGTGCGCGCTCGACGAGATGGGCAGGAATTCGGTCAGGCCCTGGATCAGGCCCAGGAAGGCGGCTTCGAGCCAGGCGGTGGTGGGGCTCATGGGTAGGACAGGCAATGCGGCATGGTGCGCGAAGTATAGGGATGCGCTGTCCGAGGGCCTCAGGCCAGCAGGGCCTGCGCGAATTCGCGCGCGTCGAAGGTTTCGAGGTCTTCGAGCTTCTCGCCGACCCCGATGAAGTACACCGGCACCGGCTTCTCGCGCGCGATCGCGCAGAGCACGCCGCCCTTGGCGGTGCCGTCGAGCTTGGTGATGACCAGGCCGGTGAGCTGCAGCGCGTCGTCGAAGGCCTTCACCTGCATCAGCGCGTTCTGGCCGGTGTTGCCGTCGATCACCAGCAGCACCTCGTGCGGCGCGCCGGCGTCGGCCTTCTGCACCACGCGCTTGATCTTGCGCAGCTCTTCCATCAGGTGCAACTGCGTGGGCAGGCGCCCGGCGGTGTCCACCAGCACCACGTCGCGCCCACGCGCCTTGCCGGCGGTCACGGCGTCGAAGCTCACGGCGGCCGGGTCGCCGCCTTGCTGGGTGATGATTTCCACCGTGTTGCGGTCGGCCCAGACAGCCAGCTGCTCGCGCGCGGCGGCTCGGAAGGTGTCGGCCGCCGCGAGCAGCACCGACGCGCCGCTGTCGGCCAGGTGGCGCGTGAGCTTGCCGATGGAGGTGGTCTTGCCCGCGCCGTTGACGCCCGCGACCATGATCACGGTGGGTTTGTGCTCGCCGATCACCAGCGGCTTCTGCAGGGGGGCGAGCAGGTCGGCGATGGCATCGGCCAGCAGGCCCTTCACGGCGGCCGGGTCGGTGGTCTTGCTCTCCTTGACCCGGCGCTTTAGGTCGGCCAGCAGGTGGGTGGTGGCTTTCACGCCGGTGTCGGCCATCAGCAGGGCCGACTCCAGCTCTTCGTAGAGCGCTTCGTCGATCTGGGTCCCGGTGAACACGGTGGCGATGCCCGAGCCGGTCTTGCGCAGGCCGGCCTTGAGCTTGTCCAGCCAGCCCTGGCGCGGCGCGGCCGCGGGCGCAGCCGGAGTGGAGGCCGCAGCGACTGGCGTGGGCGCCGCAGGCGAGGGCGTGGGGGCCTCGGGCAGGGCTGGCGTGGGCGGGGTGGGGGCTTTTTTGCGAAAGAACGAGAACATTTTTCCAACTCTAGAATCCATGGCATTCTATGAAACGCCTTATGCCGCTGACCAAGCAGCGCTGTTCTGCACTCCTGATGGTCCTGGCGATGGCGGGCGGCACCGCGCTGGCCCAGTCGCCCGCCACCCCGGTTTCCCCCCCACCGAGCACCGCCCAGGCCCCCCTGGCGCAGCAGTTCACGCTGGCCAATGGCCTGACGCTGATCGTTCGGCCCGACCGCCGCGCGCCCACCGTGGTCCAGATGCTGTGGGTGCGGGTGGGTGCCATGGACGAGGTCGATGGCACCAGCGGCGTGGCGCACGCGCTGGAGCACATGATGTTCAAGGGCACGCCCGACATCAAGGCGGGCGAATTCTCGCGCCGCGTGGCCGCCTTCGGCGGCATGGACAACGCCTTCACCACGCGCGACGCCACCGCCTACCACCTGCAGATTCCCGCGCGCCGCCTCGAAACCGCCATGCAGCTGGAGGCCGATCGTTTCGCGCGCAACCAGTGGGACGACGACGAGTTCAAGCGCGAGATCGAAGTGATCAAGGAAGAGCGGCGCCAGCGCACCGAAGAGTCGCCGCGCGCCCGCATGTTCGAGGCGCTCAACGCCATGGTCTACCAGGCCCATCCGTACCGCCGGCCCGTGATCGGCTGGATGAGCGACATCGAGGCGATGACGCCCGACGACGCGCGCGCGTTCTACCGCCGCTGGTACGTGCCGGCGAACGCCGCCCTGGTGATCGCGGGCGACGTGGACGTGGCACAGGTGCGCGCGCTGGCCGAGAAACACTTCGGCGCCTTGCCCGCCGCGGCCGTGCCCGCGCGCAAGCCGCGCGAGGAGCCCGCCCAGGCGGGGCCGCGCCGGCTCGAGTACCGCGCCGTGGCCGACCAGGCCCTGGTGGCCTTGGCGTACAAGGTGCCGCAGTGGCGCGGCGCCGAGGTGGACAACGAGACCGACCGCGATGCCCTCGCCCTGACCGTGCTCTCGGCCGTGCTCGACGGTTACGACGGTGCGCGCCTGGACCGTGCTCTGGTGCAGGGCGTGGGCACGGGCGGCAAGCGGTTGGCCGACAGCGCGGGCTCGTCCTACGGCCTCATGGGCCGGGGCCCGCAGCTTTTCATGCTCACGGCGGTGCCTTCGGCCGGCGTGACGACCGAGATGGCCTCGGCCGCGCTCAAGGCCGAGGTGGCGCGCATCGCCCGCGAAGGCATCCAGGAAGCAGAACTGCAGCGGGTGAAGACGCAATGGACCGCTGGCGAGATCTACAAGCTCGACTCCTTGGCCAACCAGGCGCGCGAGCTGGGTGGCTACTGGATCAACGGCATGGGCCTGGACGCCGGTGACCGCCTGATGGCCCGCCTGCGCGCGGTCACGGCGGCCCAGGTGCAGTCGGTGGCGCAGCGCTATTTCTCCGACGAGCAGCTCAGCACCGGCGTGCTGGTGCCCGATCCCTCGCGCCGCGAAGCGGCTCCTGCGGCCCAGACCGGTCCTCGGCCCGCGCTGACGCGCCACTGAAGCGAGCCGCGACACACCATGACCCTGTTCACCCTGCTGCGCCGAAGCTTGCCGGCCCTGCTCTTGCTGAGCACCCTGGGCACCGCCCAGGCCACCATCCCCATCGAACAGTGGACGCACGCCAGCGGCGCGCGCGTGCACCTCATTGCCAGTCCCTCGATCCCCATGCTGGACGTGCAGATCGATTTCGATGGCGGCCGGCGCCGTGATCCCGCGGCCCAGGCCGGCCTGGCAAGCGCGACCGCCGGACTGCTCTCGGGCGGTGTGGCCGCGCAGCCCGGACTGCCCGCGCTCGACGAGAACCAGCTCAGCGAGGCCTGGGCCGACCTGGGCGCCCAATTCGGTGCCGGCATCACCCTGGACCGCTTCAGCGTTTCACTGCGCACCCTGACCGAACCCGATCTGCTCGACCGCGCGGTGGCATTGGCCGCGCGCCAGCTGGCCGCACCCGCCTGGCCCGAGCGCGTGTGGCAGCGCGACCGCGAGCGCCTGCTGGCCGCGCTCAAGGAGGCCGAGAACCGACCGGGCACGCAGGCCAGCCGTGCGTTCGGCCGTGCCGTGTATGGCGACCATCCCTATGGGTTCCGGGCCGATGCCAGCACCCTCAACGCGATCCGGGTGGCCGACATGCGCGCGTTCTACCACCGCCATGTGGTGAGCTGCCGCGCCCAGGTGTCGATGGTGGGGGCGGTAGACCGCGCCACCGCCGACCGCATTGTGGGCCGGCTGATGGCGGCCGTGCAGCCGCATGGGTGTTCGGCCTTGTCCGATCTGCCGCCCGTGCAGCCGCTGGCGAAGGCGGTGGATCAGCGCCTGCCCTTTGCCGCCGCGCAGGCGCAGGTGCTCATCGGCCAGCCCGGTGTGGCCCGCGCCGACCCCGACTTCTTTGCGCTCTACGTGGGCAACTACGTGCTGGGCGGTGGTGGCTTCGTCTCGCGGTTGATGACCGAGGTGCGGGAGAAGCGCGGGCTGACCTACGGTGTGTCCAGCTACTTCCTGACGGCGCGCCAGGCCGGCGCCTTCCAGATCGCCCTGACCACCCGGCCCGACCAGGCGGCGCAGGCGGTGGACGTGGTGCGGGAAGTGGTGCGCGACTTCGTCGCCAGGGGCCCGACCGAGGCCGAGCTGCAGGCCGCCAAGGACTACCTCATCAACGGCGAAGCCCTGCGGCTCGACAGCAACCGCAAGCTGCTGGACAACGTGGCCAACATCGCCTGGAACGACCTGCCGCTGGACTACCTCGACACTTGGACGAAGGAGATCGAGCGCCTGAGCGTGGCCGACATCCAGCGGGCCTTCGCGCGCGTGCTGCAGCCCGACCGCATGGTCACCGTGGTGGTGGGTGCGCAACCCTGAGGTCGCGTAAGCTCGCTGCCATGAAAAAGCCTGCCCCCAGCGCCGCGCGCGCCGCCGCGAGCGCCCCCCACGAGGTGCGCATCATCGGTGGCCAGTGGAAACGCACCAAGCTGCCTGTGGCCGACCGCCCGGGCCTGCGGCCCACCCCCTCGCGCGTGCGCGAAACCCTGTTCAACTGGCTCGGGCAGGACCTGAGCGGCTGGCGCTGCATCGATGCCTTCGCCGGCACCGGGGCATTGGGCCTGGAGGCTGCCTCGCGCGGCGCGGTGGAGGTGGTGCTGGTGGAGCAGGACAGCGCCTTGCTCGCCAACCTGGGCCGCATCACCACCCAGCTCAAGGCCACGGGCGTGCGCGTGGAGCGGGGCGATGGTGTGGCGGCGCTGCGCCAGCGGGCCGGGCAAGGGCTGGATGTGGTGTTCCTCGACCCGCCTTTTGGTGATGGCCAGAACGAGGCCTTGTACGCCGCCGCGCTGGCCGCCGCGCGCCAGGCGGTGCAAGGGGACGGCCTGGTCTACCTGGAGGCCCCGCGGGCCTGGAGCGAGGACGAACTGGCCCAGATCGGCCTGCAGGTGCATCGGCAAGGCAAGGCCGGGGCGGTGGCCTTTCACCTGTTGCGGCCATTGCTGGCCCAGTGAGGCGCGGCGCGGGGCCCCTCGCGCATAATCTTCGGCATGAGCTCAGCCCTTGCTTCAACCGGCGGCGGTGGCCGCGTGGCGGTCTACAGCGGTACCTTCGACCCCATCACCCTGGGCCATGAGGACGTGGCGCGCCGCGCCGCGCTGCTGTTCGACGAAGTGGTCATCGCGGTGGCCATCGCGCACCACAAGAAAACCCGCTTCACGCTGCAGGAGCGGCTGGACATGGCCGCCGAGGTCGCGTCCCGCATGCCAGGGCGGGTGCGGGTGCTGCCCTTCGAAGGCCTGATCATGGATTTCTGCCGGCAGCACGGCGCGACCGCCGTGGTGCGTGGCATCCGCAACCTCACCGACTTCGACTACGAAGCCCAGATGGCGGCGATGAACCGCAAGCTGAATGCCGCGGTGGAGACGGTGTTCCTGCTGCCGCAGGCCGAGTTGCAGTGCATTTCCAGCACGCTGGTGCGCGAGATCTCACAGCTCGGTGGTGATGTGTCGCAGATGGTGAGCGGCGCCGTGGCCGCGCGGCTCGTCCCCAAGCCCCTGCAGGCTTAGAACATGAGCCCCCACGCTTCACGCTTCGCTGTTTCGCTGCCCCCCGCGGGGGTGCGGCTTTGCCTGGGGCGGCCCTGCGCCGCAGCCTGACCATGGCCTTGCTGATCACCGACGAATGCATCAACTGCGATGTGTGCGAGCCCGAGTGCCCGAACCAGGCCATCTCCATGGGCGAGGACTTCTACGAAATCGACCCGGCGCGCTGCACCGAGTGCGTGGGGCATTTCGACGAGCCGCAGTGTGTGCAGGTCTGCCCGGTGAACTGCATTCCAATCAACCCGGACCACGTCGAGTCGCGCGAGACGCTGTGGGAGAAATACCAGCGCCTGCAGAAAGCCGGTCAGCCCTTGTCGGCCGCCGGTGACACGGCAGCCCCGCCACCCGCCTCGGCCTGAGGCGCTGGCGCGGTGGCCGGCCGCGGTGGCTTGGGCCGCGGCGGCTTGCTGGTGTGGATCAAGGCCGTGGCCTTGTCCATTTCGCCCGCGATCAACTGCGGCAAGGCCTTGAGCGAGCGATCCAGCGCCTGCGCGATCGCGATGCGGTCGTCGGGCGAGGGCTTCTTCAGCACCCAGTTCGCCACTTCGTTCTTGTTGCCCGGGTGGCCGATGCCCACGCGCAGGCGCCAGTAGTCGGCACTGCCGAGCTGCGCGTGGATGTCGCGCAGGCCGTTGTGGCCCGCGTGTCCGCCGCCCTTCTTGAGCTTGGCCTCACCGGGTGCCAGGTCCAATTCGTCGTGCACCACCAGCACCTCTTCGGGGGCGATCTTGAAGAAGCGAGCGACGGAGGCCACCGACTTGCCGGAGAGGTTCATGAAGGTCTGCGGCTCCACCAGCCAGACACTCTGGCCACCCACGTTGGCCCGCGCCACCAGGCCGAAGTGCCCGCGCTCCATCTGCAGGGACACTTTGAGCAGGCGCGCGGCCTCGTCCACCCACCAGAAGCCGGCGTTGTGGCGCGTGTGTTCGTATTCCGGCCCCGGGTTGCCCAGGCCGGCGATGAGTTTGATCATGGGATCGGATTATCGAGGCGGAAAATAAAAAGGCCCGCTCATGCGGGCCTTTTTGACTGCAGGGGCTGGAATTACTTCTTGCCCTTGCCCTTGGCGGCGGCCTTCTTGTCGTCGGCGGCAGCGGCCACCGGTGCGGCGACCACTTCTTCCACCGGTTCCACCACGGTGGCCACGGTGATGTTCTTGCGGCCGTGCGTCACGAGCTTGATGCCCTTGGCCAGCTTGATGTCGCCGGTGTGCACGGTGGCGCCCTTGGTGACTTCACCCAGGTCCACTTCGATGAACTCGGGCAGCTGGGTGGCCAGGCACTCGATTTCGATGTCGTTCAGGACATGGCTGATCACGCACTTGTCGGTCTTGACCGCAGGCGAGTTCTCGGCGTTCACGAAGTGCAGCGGCACCTTCTTGCGCAGGCGGGTCTTGTCGTCCACGCGCTGGAAGTCCACGTGCAGCACTTGCGGCTTGTACGGGTGGTATTGCACGTCGCGCAGCAGAACCTTCTGCACCTTGCCAGCGAGTTCCATGTCGAGGATGGACGAGTGGAACGCTTCCTTCTTCAGGGCGTGCCACAGGGCGTTGTGATCGAGTTCGATCGTGGCGGCCGGCGTGTCACCGCCGAAAACGATACCGGGCGCGCGACCGGTGTTGCGCAGACGGCGGCTCGCACCCGTACCCTGCTTGGCGCGCTCAAAAGCGACGAATTGCATGACTGACTCCTGTGGAGGGGTTCCGCGACCAGAACGCCTCTGTTTCAAAAGAGCCGCCCCCACCATGGAGACGACCCGCTTTTTGCTGCCTTCAGCCTCTTAGAAGAGGTTGTCCTGATCGGCAAACAAACTCATGACCGACTCACCCGAGGCGATGCGCGCGATGGTCTCGGCCATCAGCGGTGCCACGGAGAGCTGGCGAATCTTGGAACAGGCCTGCGCGGCCTGCGAGAGAGGAATGGTGTTCGTCACCACCACCTCGTCCAGGGCACTGCCCTTGGCGATGCGTTCGATGGCCGGACCCGAGAAGATCGGGTGCGTGCAGTACGCATACACGTTCTTGGCGCCGCGCTCCTTGAGCACCTCGGCGGCTTTGACCAGCGTGCCGGCGGTGTCGATCATGTCGTCCATGATCACGCAGTTGCGGCCTTCGATGTCGCCGATCACGTGCATCACTTCCGACACGTTGGCCTTGGGGCGGCGCTTGTCGATGATGGCCATGTCGCAGTTGAGCTGCTTGGCCAGCGCACGGGCGCGCACCACGCCACCCACGTCGGGCGAGACGATGAGCACGTCGGGGTAGTTCTTCTGGCGCAGGTCGCCCAGCAGCACTGGCGAGGCGTAGATGTTGTCGACCGGAATGTCGAAGAAGCCCTGGATCTGGTCGGCGTGCAGGTCCATGGTCAGCACGCGGCTCACGCCCACGGTCTGCAGCAGGTTGGCCACGACCTTGGCCGAGATTGGCACGCGGGCCGAGCGCGGGCGGCGGTCCTGGCGGGCGTAGCCGAAATAGGGGATGACGGCGGAGATGCGCTCGGCCGAGGCGCGCTTGAGCGCGTCGACCATGATGAGCAGCTCCATCAGGTTCTCGTTGGTCGGCGAGCAGGTGGACTGGATCACGAACACGTGGCGCGCGCGCACGTTCTGCGTGATCTCGACCGTGACTTCACCGTCGGAGAAGCGACCCACATTGGCCGCGCCGAGTTGCGTGCCCAGGTGTTGGGCGATTTCGGAGGCCAGCACCGGGTTGGCGTTGCCGGTGAAGATCATGAAATCCGGGGGCTGAACTTGCATGGTGTTCCCAGCTGTCTGAACGACGGACCCAGAAGATCGCCGTCAAAAAAGGCCACCCGGGGGTGGCCGTTCCGGTGCTTGATGTGTTGAAACAGGGTGGCAGGGGAGGAAGGACTCGAACCCTCGCATGCTGGAATCAAAATCCAGTGCCTTTACCAACTTGGCGACTCCCCTACGCAGGTCGATGGTTCGGCGTGATGCCGGACAACCAACCAAAAACGTCGCAGGTTGCGCAACCACTGCCTGGGCTGTGCGCTGCCGATTCTAATCGGTGCACCAGTCGAGCAATGGATGTGCATCCATGTTGCCGCATTCTCGAACCATCCAGTCGCCGGGGGCGTCTGTCAGGTCCACTGCCTGCGGCAGCTGTGCAAACACCGCGGTTCCCGATCCGGTCATTCGCCCTTGCAATCCATGGCTGTCGAGCCATCGAATGCAATGTCCCACATCGGGACAGAGCGCCTGCGCCACGGGTTGAAGATCGTTGTGTCCGACGGCCAGAACTTTCTGGAGATCGATCACCGCGCCTTCACGCGAGTCATTTGCAGCAAAGCCTTGGATTGTAGCAGTTTTTGTGTCGCGTTTGAGCTCGGACGAGCCAAAGATGCGTTGGGTGGAGGCGCCCGTGGGCGGCTTGACCACGACGAAGCGGGTGGACGGCAGGGCCACGGGGGTGAGTTGCTCGCCCACGCCCTCCACCCAGGCGCTGCGCCCACCAATGAAAAACGGCACGTCGGCGCCCAGTTGCAAACCGATCGCTGCCAGCTGCGACCGCTTCAACCCCAGTCCCCAGAGGCGGTTCAGGGCCAGCAGGGTCGTGGCCGCGTCCGAGGAGCCGCCGCCCATGCCGGCCTCGGCGGGCAGGCGTTTTTCCAGGCCGATGTGCACGCCGTGAGCACAGCCGGTGGCCTGTTGCAAGGCCCTTGCGGCCCGCACAGACAGGTCTTCGGCCGGCAGGTGGCCGGGCATGAGGTCCTCGCGGCTGATCGCGCCATCGGCCCGGTGCTCGAAATGCAGGTGGTCGCACCAGTCCACCAGCATGAAGATGGACTGCAACAGGTGGTAACCGTCGGCCCGTCGGCCGGTGATGTGCAGAAAGAGGTTGAGCTTGGCGGGCGCAGGCACGTCCAGCAGGCGCTGCACGGGGGCGTGGGGCGTCATGGCTGGAAGACGACGCGCAGTTCGGCGGTGGGCAAGGGTGTGGAGCGGCGTGCCGTGATGCGGCCTTCGGCCTGGCGCGACAGATCGGCCTGCCAGCCTGGCACATCGCCTTGCTCGCCGCGCAACCAGCCGAACAGCGCCGCGACCGGCACCGCCGTGCCGCTGAGTTCGGTGGTCAGCTCGTCCAGGTTGCCGCGCCGGGTGACCTGGCCACCCTGGCGCAACTCGGCGCTCTGGGGCGTCCACACCACGATCGCCAGGGTGTTCCCCAGAGGCGAGGTGAGTTGCAACTCGCCCTCGGTGGGAGCACCGCGCAGGTCGAACGCGGCGGAAAACGACTGGGGTGGCGCGCTGTCGACTTGAAGGGACAGGCGGCCGCTCCACACCGTTTCGCCAGGAAGTGCCGAGCGAGGCGGTGTGGCGCAGGCCGAGAGCGCCGCGGCCACGGCCAGCACGGCCACGCGGCTCTGCAACCTGGGCCAGGGGAAAGCGCGCACGGTCATGGTTTGACTTGCAGGCGTTTGAGGGTGGCCTGCAGGGTTTCGTTGTCGGCCGCGAGAAGCAGGCCTTCGCGCCAGATCTTCAGCGCCTGCTCGCGCTGGCCTTGCACCCACAGCACCTCACCCAGGTGCGCCGCGATTTCGGGGTCCGGCCGTTTGCCGTAGGCCGCCTGCAGGATGGACAGGGCGCGCGCGTTGTTGCCCAGGCGGAATTCGACCCAGCCCAGGCTGTCCTGGATGTAGGCATCGCCCGGCGCGAGCGAGACCGCCTTCTCGATCAGCTGTTTGGCTTCCGGCAGGCGCATGTTGCGCTCGGCCAGCGAGTAGCCCAGCGCGTTGTAGGCGTGGTGGTAGTCGGGCTTGAGGGCGATCAGCTGGCGCAGCAGGCGCTCCATGTCGGCGAGTTTTCCTGCCTTCTCGGCCATCATGGCCTGGTCGTAGATCAGGTCGGTGTCTTCAGGGAAGCGGGCGGTGGCCTCGCTGTAGACCTCGTAGGACTGCTGGTAGGCCTTGAAGTCGCGCAGCAACTGCGCTTCGGCGACCAGCTTGAGGCGCACGTCTTCGGGTCGGCGCTCGGGCTGGCCTCGCAACAGCGCGCGTGCCTGAGGCAACTGGCCCTGGCGGGCCAGCAGCGAGGCGCGCCGCATCTGGGCGGCCATGATGTCGTCGGCGTTCTCGATGCGGTCCAGCCAGGCATTGGCGGCGGGAAAGTCATTCTGCTTTTCCGCGATCTGCGCCATCAGCAGGTAGGCCTGCGTCAGGCCGCGCGCGGTGCGCTCGTCGCCCGACTGGCGCGCCAGTGCCATGTACTTCTGCAGCGACGCCGTGGCCGGCGCCAACGCGTTGTCTTGCGCCTGCAGCGAAGCCAGCAGCAACCAGGGCTCGGCCTGGTCGGGTTGGCGCGCGGTGAGCGCTTCGAGTTGCGCTCGCGCTTCGCTGTTGCGTTGCAAGTCCACCAGGATTCGGGCATAGGCCAGCGCCACGGCGGTGTCGCCGGGCGTGGCGGCATTGCCGGTCTGCAGTTGCTGCCGCACGATGGCCTCGGCGTCGGTTTGCCCGCGCTCCATCAATTCCAGCGCGAGCAGGGCCGGGTAGGGCGATGCCGGATCGATCGCATGGCCTTCGCGCGCCGCCGCCAGGGCCTGGGGCAGCTGGTCCTGCGCCAGCTCCATGCGGCCCACGGTGGTCCAGGCCGCCGCGGCATGGAAGGGTTGTTTGAGCGAGGGCACCAGGGCCTCGCGCACCACGGTAGCGGCCAGGGCCTTGTCGGCAATGCGCCCGTAGGTTTGCGGGATGGCGTTGATGGTGTCGTTGCGCTCGGTCACCGGGCTGGCTTGCAGGATGGCCTGCAGCACCGGGCCGGTCTCGCCCACGCGGTTGAGCGCCAGCAGGATCTGCAGCACGAAGCGGTTGGCTTCCGAGCTGTTCGGAATTTCCTGAGCCCAGGCGCGTGCCGCGGTCAGCGCGGCCTCGCCCGAGCGGGCCTGCAAGGCCACGTCCACCGCGCGCCGGTACAGCTCAGGATCTTTCTGGCGGCGTGCCGCGTCCAGGATGAGCGAGTAGCCCGTGCCCGGCTCACCCGCGCTCACATTGAGTTCGCCCAGCAGCAGTTGGTAGAAGAGGGGCGCGTTGAGGGCCGAATTGACCACGGCGGGCCCGCTTGCGGTGGGCTGGGCGGCGGCTGCGGGTGGCGCGGCCGGTGGGGCAGGCTGCGCGGCCGCGCCAAAAGCCAAGCCCAAGAGAACCAGGGTCGCGGTGCGGTGCAAGGTGTTCATCGGGTCATGATAATGGGAAGGGTTCAGGGGCACGGGGGTGTGACCCCAAGACCGCACCGGCGTTCCGGCCCTCTGCAGAAAAACCACCCACCATGCCCGAATTGCCCGAAGTCGAAGTCACGCGCCGCAGCTTTGCCGACCGCATCGCGGGCGCCCAGGTGCGCGCGCTGTCCCTGGGCAAGCCGCTGCGCTGGCCCCTGGGCTGTGAGCCTTCGAGCCTGGCCGGGCGCCAGGTGCGCTCAGTGGCGCGGCGTGGCAAGTACCTGCTGGTGCATCTGGACGAGGGGGTGTTGCTGTTGCACCTGGGCATGTCGGGCAGTCTGCAGTTCGCCCCCAGCCTGCCGCCGCGCGGCGTGCACGACCACTTCGAGCTGTCGACCAGCCACGGGGTGCTGCGCCTGCACGACCCGCGCCGCTTTGGTGCGGTGGTCTATGCCCCGTCTCTGGAGGACGCCCGGGTGCTCAAGCTGCTGGGCGGCCTGGGCGTCGAGCCCCTGGAGATCGGCTTCGATGCAGTGAGTTTCCATCGAGCCCTGAAGCTGCGGCGCTCCGCCATCAAGCAGGTGCTGCTGGCGGGCGACATCGTCGTGGGCGTGGGCAACATCTATGCGTCGGAGGCGCTGTTCATGTCGGGCATTCACCCCGCGCTGCGCGCCGATCGCCTGAGCAAACCTCGCGCGGCGCGGCTGCACGCGGCCATCGTGTCGGTGCTGCAGCGAGCGGTGGCGTTGGGAGGCAGCACCTTGCGCGACTTCTCCAGTGCCGAGGGGCAGAGCGGCTACTTCCAGCTCGATGCCATGGTCTATGGCCGTGAGGGCCGGCCTTGCCGGGTTTGCGGGACGCCGGTCAAGGCAATGCGGCAGGGCCAGCGGTCCACATTCTTCTGCCCCGCGTGTCAGAAAAAGTGACGCGCCAGCAGCGCGGTTTTGTGCCCGGGCGCCCGGCTGTCGGTCTTTCCGACCGGTCGGCTTTCTCCTGTGTGCCGATGCTATATTGACCCATTGACAGAGACACAAGGCCCATGAGCTTCAACCAGGAATTCGATCAGCACGGTGTGTGGCGCAAGCAGTTTGCCTTGCGCCTGAAGCTGTTGTCCGAATGGTTGACCGACCACGACCTCATGGAGTCCGGCGTGCGCGAGCGCCTCGATCAGCTGCACGCACAGGTCAAGAACGACAAGATCATGGTGGCCTTCGTGGCCGAGTTCTCGCGCGGCAAGTCCGAGCTGATCAACGCGGTGTTCTTCGCCGGTTATGGCCGCCGCATCATGCCCGCCAGCGCGGGCCGCACGACCATGTGCCCCACCGAGCTGGGCTATGACGCGGAAGTGCCGCCGTGCCTGCGCCTGCTGCCCATCGAAACCCGCCTGCAGCCGCAATCGTTGCTGGACTGGCGCAATGCGCTGGAGAAATGGGAGCGGGTCGATCTCGACGTGAACGACCCCAAGCAGCTGGCGCGCGCGATCCAGAAGGTGGCCGAGGTGCGCCGCGTGACGCAGGCGGAAGCGGCGGCGCTGGGGTTCTGGCACGACGAGGTGCCCGAAGACAACCCCTTGCCTGGTCCGGACGGCCTGATCGAGGTGCCCAAGTGGCGGCATGCGCTGATCAACATGGCGCATCCCTTGCTCAAGCAAGGCCTGGTGATTCTCGATACGCCGGGCCTCAACGCCATCGGCGCCGAACCGGAGCTCACTGTGAGCCTGCTGCCGCAGGCTCACGCGGTGGTGTTCATCCTCGCGGCCGACACCGGCGTGACCAAGTCCGACCTGACCATCTGGCGCCAGCACCTTGCGGTGCTGGGCGAGGGGCGCGAGTCCCGGCTGGTGGTGCTCAACAAGATCGACACCATGTGGGACGCACTGAGCTCGCCCGAGCAGGTGCAGTTGCAGATCGCCTCGCAGCGCACCGACTCGGCCGAGATCCTTGGCCTGTCGCCGCGCCAGGTGCTGGCGGTGTCGGCGCAGAAGGGCCTGCTGGCCAAGGTGCACCGCGACAAGAAGCTGCTGGCCGCCAGCAACCTGATGGAGCTGGAGACCGCTCTGGGCGTGGATCTGCTGGGTCAGCGCCGCAAGATCCTGGGCGCGGCCGTGGCCAATGGCATCCAGGCGCTTCGCTCGGAAACCGGCCGCATGGTGCACACCCGCGCGCGCGACCTGGTGGAGCAGATCCAGGAGCTCGAAGGCTTGCGCGGCAAGAACACCGGTGTGATCAAGCAGATGCGCCTGCGCATCGAGCAGGAGCAGGCCGATTTCGATGCGAGCGGTGCCAAGATCCAGGCGGTGCGCTCGGTGCACCTGCGCCTGCTCAAGGACCTGTTCGCCATGCTCAGCTCTTCCCATCTCAAGGCCGAGGTGGCGACCCTGGGCAAGGCCTTGAAGCAGCCCGGCATCAAGCTGGGCGTGCGCCGCGCCTACGATCACACCTTCGACCGCCTGCGCACGGACATGGGCAAGGCCGACCGCATGGCGGGCGACATCCAGTCCATGCTTGAAGGCAGCTTCAAGAACCTCAATGCCGAGTACGGTTTCTCACTGCAGGCTCCCACGCCACCGCGCCTGGGGCAGTACGTGAAAGACCTCGACCTGATCGAGAAAAGCCACTTGCAGTACCTCAGCCTGGGCAATGCGCTGCGCCTGGCGCAGCCCGAGTTTGCCGAGCGCCTGGCGCGTGCGCTGATGAGCCGGCTTCGCGTGGTGTACGACACCGCGGTCAACGAGGTGGAGTTGTGGAACAAGTCTGCCGCCGCCCAGCTCGACGCGCAGTTGCGCGAGCGCCGCCGCAATTTCAGCCGGCGCATCGAGGCCGTCTCGCGCATCCAGCAGGCCGCTGGCGGTCTGGACGAACGCATCCGGGAGCTGCAATCGCACCAGGCCGAACTGAATCAGCTCGACGTCAAACTGGCCGAGCTCACCGAGCACCTGCTGGCCGCACCCGAAGAAGAACCTTCCGACGAAGCGCTCGTGGCATGAGCGCCGAGGCGATTTCGGGGGACCCCGTGCGGGCGGCACTGCCCATGACTTTTGCGCCCCGGCTCATTGAATGGCAGCGCCATTCGGGCCGCAGTGGCCTGCCCTGGCAGAACACCCGCGATCCCTACCGGGTGTGGCTGTCGGAGGTCATGCTGCAGCAAACCCAGGTCAGCACCGTGCTGTCCTATTACCCCCGCTTCCTGGATCGTTTCCCGGACGTGCGTGCCTTGGCCGCGGCTTTGCCCGACGACGTGATGGCCTTGTGGAGCGGCCTGGGCTACTACAGCCGGGCGCGCAACCTGCATCGCTGCGCACAGGCGGTGGTGAAGGACCACCACGGTGTGTTCCCCGGCACGGCCGAGCAACTCGAAACCTTGCCCGGCATCGGTGCCTCCACCGCTGCAGCGATCGCGGCGTTCTGCCACGGCGAGCGCATTTCCATCCTCGATGGCAATGTGCGCCGGGTGTTGTCGCGCCTGCTCGCCTTCGAAGGCGACCTGGCGCAAGCCGGGCCGCAGCGCGAACTCTGGTCGCTCGCCCAGGCCTTGTTGCCGGACGCCCCCACGCGCGAGGACATGACGGCCTACACGCAGGGGCTGATGGACCTGGGCGCGACGGTGTGCCAGCGCACCAAGCCGCTGTGCGGGCGCTGCCCGGTGCAGATGGTGTGCCGCGCACACGGGACGGATCAGATTGCGCGTTTTCCGGTCAAGACCCGCCGCGTGGCACGCCGTTTCGAGAACTGGTGGCTGTTGCTGGTGCGGAGCACCGGTGTCGATGGGCAACAAGCCTTCTGGCTGGAGCGCCGGCCCGCACCCGGCATCTGGGCCGGGCTGTACTGCCCGCCCGTGTTCGCCGACGAGCCGGCCTTGCAGGCGTCACTGCCCTCCGGGTTTGCCCAGCGGCTGCAGCCGCTCGAGCCGATGTCGCACAGCCTTACCCACCGGGAGTTGCGCCTGCATCCCTTGCTGCTGGATCTGCGGGAAGGTCACGGGTCGGGCGGTTTGCCCGAAGGCCAATGGGTGCCCGCAGGTGCCTTGATCGACCACGGTCTGCCGACGCCTGTGCGCCAGCTGTTGTCGGCCTTGAGTTAAGTCAGCTCGGCCGCCTGGCTCGCCGGCCCGGGCCAATTGTCGTCTTCGCGGTGGCGCACGCGCGTGAACCAGTCGGGCGCGAAGGTGTCGGCCAGCCGCTCCACCAGGTACACCGAGCGGTGCTGGCCGCCAGTGCAGCCGATCGCCACCGTCACGTAGCTGCGGTGGTCGCGCAGCATCTGCGGCAGCCAGTGGCGCAGGAAGGCGGTGATCTGCTCCTCCATCTGCCCCACCTCGGGCTGGGCCGCGAGGTAGGCGGCCACCGGGGCATCAAGCCCGCTCAAGGGTTTGAGTTCGGGTTCGTAGTGCGGGTTGGGCAACATGCGCACGTCGAACACGAAGTCGGCGTCCATGGGAATGCCGCGTTTGAACGCGAAGGACTCGAACACCAGCGTCAAGGGCGCCTGCGTCGCTCCGAGCAGGTCCTTGATCTGGCTGCGCAGGCGCGTGGGGCGGATCAGGCTGGTGTCGAGCACGAGCGCCTGTTCGCGCAATTCGGCCAGCAGCTCGCGTTCGTGTTCGATGGCGTCGGTCAACGCGCGGTGCTGGTCATGGGCCTGCTTGAGCGAGAGGGGGTGCAGGCGGCGCGTTTCCGAGAAGCGGCGCACCAGCGTGTCGGTGGTGGCGTCCAGGAACACCGTCGTGAGGTGCACCGGCCGGTGGGCGCGGCGCTGCAGCTGGGCCAGGCGTCTGGGCAGGCCCGGCAGCGAGGCGGCACTGCGCACATCCATGGCAATGGCCACCCGGGGTGCCTGGTTGCTCTGCTCCAGTTCGATGAAGGACTCGAGCAATTCGGGCGGCAGGTTGTCCACGCAGTAGAAGCCCACGTCTTCGAGCGCGGTGAGCGCCACCGATTTGCCCGAGCCGGACATGCCGGTGATCAGGACCAGGTGGATCGGGGTGTCGTCAATCGGGTTCATGGCAACGGCTGCGTTCTTCAAACGGACAGCATTTCGCGGGCATGCGCCAGCGAGATTTCGGACTGTTCGCCACCGCCCAGCATGCGGGCGAGTTCGCGCACGCGCGCGTCGGTGGCGATGGGCTCGACGGTGCTCTGGGTCTGGCGACCCACGGCCTGCTTGCTCACGAGCAGGTGGTGGTCGGCGCATGCGGCCACCTGGGGCAGGTGGGTCACGGCGAGCACCTGGCGGTCCTTGCCGAGTTGGCGCAGCAACTGGCCCACGGTGTGGGCCACGGCCCCACCGATGCCCGAGTCCACCTCGTCGAAGATCAGCGTGGGCGCCTGGCCCAAGCGGCTGGTGACGACCGAGATGGCCAAGGCGATGCGAGACAGCTCACCGCCCGAAGCCACCTTGCCGACCGGCTTGGGTGTGGCGCCCGAGTGGCCGGCGACGCGGAACTCGACCTGCTCCGCGCCCTGGGCCTGGGGTTCCTCCAGCGGCAGCAAGGCCACTTCGAACACCCCGCCTTGCATGCCCAGCGTCTGCATGGTGGCTGTGACGGCCTTGGACAGCTTGGGGGCGGCCTTCTGTCGTTCCTTGCTGATGGCCTGCAAGGCGGTGCCAAAGGTTTTCCAGTCGGCGCGCTCAGCGCGTTGCAGGGCTTCGATGTCCAGCGCCTGGTCAACCTGGGCGAGTTCGGCCTTCCATTGCGCGTGCACCTCGGCCAGCTCTTCCGGCGTGCGGCGGTAGCGCCGCGCCAGCGAGACCCAGAGCGACAGGCGCTGGTCCAGCGCCTCCAGGCTGGCGGGGTCCTGTTCGGTGTGGCGGCTGTACTGGTGCAGGCTGTGCACGGTGTCCTGCACCTGAGCGAGAGCGGCCTCCAGCGCTTCGATGGCGCTGGCGAACTGCGGTTCGATGTGGGCCTGCGCCTGAAGGGCCGAGAGCGCACGGTGGAGCAGGGCAGCGGCGTTGGTATCGTCTTCGTCCAGCGCGTTTGCGGCGACCTGGGCCGCGTCAAGCAAGCCCTGGGCGTTGGCGAGCCGGCTGTGCTGGGTGTTGAGCTCCTCCCATTCACCTGCCTGAGGGCTCAGCTTGTCGAGTTCCGCGATCTGCCAGGCGAGGCGTTCGCTTTCCTGCTGCAGCGTGGCCTGTTTTTCGGTGGCGGCATCCAGCGCCTTGCGGCGTTGGCGCCACTGTGTCCAGGCCCGGGCCGCCGGCGCGGTGTCGATGCCGGCATAGGCGTCGAGCAGGTCGCGCACCGCATCGGTGCGCGTGAGGCTTTGCCAGGCGTGCTGGCCATGAATGTCCACCAGGCCATCGGCCAGGGCCTTGAGCTGGGTCACGGTGGCCGCGCTGCCATTGATCCAGGCCCGACTGCGTCCCTCGGTGTCCACGGTGCGGCGCAGCAGCAGGCCGTCTTCGACGGGAAATCCCTGTTCCTCCAGCCACGGCGTGAGCGAAGGGGGGGCATCGAACTCGGCCGCAATGTCGCAGCGTGCCGCACCTTCGCGCACCACACCGCTTTCCGCGCGCGCGCCCAGCGCGAGTTGCAAGGCGTCGATCAGGATGGACTTGCCGGCGCCCGTTTCCCCGGTGAGCACACCAAAGCCGGAGCCGAGCTCCAGTTCGAGGGACTGCACGATGACGAAGTCGCGCAAAACGATGCGTCTGAGGCTCATGGGTGTAAGAGGCGCGGCGTTGATGAAATCGGAGAGCAGCCGCTATTCTGACCGGGCTTTCAGGCCCCTTCGTTCCAGTGCAGCTTTTTGCGCAAGGTGTCGAAGTAGGTCCAGCCCACCGGGTGCAGCAAGCGCAGCGCATGTTCGGAGCGGCGCACCACGATGCGGTCGCCATGCAGCAGGCTGGTGAGCGTCTGCATGTCGAAGTTGGCGCTGGCGTCGCGGCCCGAGACGATCTCAACCGCGATCTCGCTGTGCGAAGGGATCACCACTGGCCGGTTGGACAGCGTGTGTGGCGCGATCGGCACCATCACCCAGCCGCCGATGCCGGGGTGGAGCAGGGGGCCGCCGGCGGACAAGGCATAGGCGGTCGAGCCGGTAGGCGACGCGATGATGAGGCCGTCGGCGCGCTGGTTGGCCACGAAATGGCCGTCCACCTCCACGCGCAACTCGATCATGCTCGCTACGCCACCCCGGTTGACCACCACGTCGTTGAGCGCCGTGGCCTCGAACACGCAGCGGCCATCGCGCCAGACCGTGGCCGCCATCAGCGCGCGCGCGTCTTCCTCGAACTCGCCGCGCAGCATGGGGCGCAGCTTTTCCTGGTAGCTGTCGAACGGAATGTCGGTGATGAAGCCCAGCCGACCCTGGTTGATGCCCACCAGTGGCACGCCATAACGCGCGAGCTGGCGCCCGATGCCGAGCATGGTGCCGTCGCCGCCTACCACCAAGGCGAGGTCGCAAGCCTTGCCCATGGCCGGCACGTCGAGCGCCGGATACTGCAGCAAGCCCGTGTTGGCAGCGGTTTCCTTTTCCAGCGAAACGTCGCAACCTTCGTCATGCAGGAAGTGCGCGATCTCGTCCACCGCATTGCGCGCACCGGGTGCGTGGTACTTGCCCACAATGACGACATGCGCAAAACGCAGGGGCCGGTTCCATCGGGCGGTCGTGGACCGGGTGTCGGTTGACATGCTCATTCGGAAATTACAACACAGCTTTCCTGTGGCGGAATGGCATAAAACCCTGTGCGTCGGCGGTACTGCCGGGGGCATCCGTCCTTAAAATGAAGCCATGTTGGATGACCGCGCCAAGTTGTTGCTCAAAGCCCTCGTCGAGCGTTACATCGCCGACGGCCAGCCCGTGGGCTCGCGCACGCTCGCCAGGGCCGCCGGCATGGAGCTGTCGCCGGCCACCATCCGCAACGTGATGAGCGATCTCGAGGAGCTTGGGCTGATCGCGAGCCCGCACACCTCGGCCGGCCGCATCCCCACGGCCCGTGGCTACCGGCTGTTTGTGGACACCATGCTCACGGTGCGCCGCGAAAGCCTGCCTGCGGTAAGCGAAATGGGTGCCTCGGGCATCGAGGCGGGGCAGCCGCATCGCGTCATCAGCAACGCCGCGCAGATGCTGTCCAACCTGTCGCAGTTCGTGGGCGTGGTCATGGCACCCCGGCGCGCCTCGGTGTTCCGCCACATCGAATTCCTCAGCCTGTCCGAACGGCGCGTGCTCGTGATCATCGTGTCGCCCGAGGGCGACGTGCAGAACCGCATCATCCACACGCAGGTCAACTTCACCCAGCCACAACTGCTGGAAGCCGCCAACTTTCTCAATGCCCATTACTCCGGCCTCACCATGGAAGCGGTGCGCGAGCGCCTCAAGACCGAGGTGGACGCCCTGCGCGGCGAGATCGCCGATCTCATGAAGGCGGCGGTGGACATCGGAGCTGAGGCGAGCGAGGCCCAGGACGAAGTGGTGGTGTCGGGCGAACGAAACCTGCTCTCCGTCAGCGAGTTCTCCAGCGACATGGGCAACCTGCGCCGCATGTTCGACCTGTTCGAACAGAAGACCCAGCTGATCCGTTTGCTCGATGTGTCAGCCCAGGCCGATGGGGTGCGCATCTACATCGGTGGTGAAAGCCAGGTCGTGCCTTACGAAGACCTGTCCGTGGTGACCGCCCCTTATGAGGTGGACGGCCAAGTGGTGGGCACGCTGGGTGTGATCGGCCCCCAGCGCATGTCGTACGAGCGCATGATCCAGATCGTTGATGTCACGGCCAAGCTGGTTGGTAACGCGCTCAGCCACCACAAATAAGCCCCCCTACAATCCTCGGGCGGGCCGTTAGCTCAGTTGGTTAGAGCAGAGGACTCATAATCCTTTGGTCGTTGGTTCAAGTCCAACACGGCCTACCAAAAAAATGCTGCTATAATTCGAGGCTTCGCGGCTGTAGCTCAGTTGGATAGAGTACTTGGCTACGAACCAAGGGGTCGTGGGTTCAATTCCTGCCAGCCGCACCATATGGAAGCCCGCAGCCAAAAGCTGCGGGCTTTTTCATTTTTTGCCTGGGAATCGCCCACCATGAGCAAAGCCTTCACCCGCGAAACCGATTCGGACGATGAAGACGATCTGCCGGCCGCGGCGCCTGTGCCCGGTGGCAAGAACTACATCACCCGCGCCGGCTACGACCGGCTGCGCGCCGAACTGTTCTCGCTGATCGACGACGAACGTCCCAAGATCGTGGACATCGTTCACTGGGCGGCCAGCAATGGCGACCGCTCGGAGAACGGCGACTACCTCTACGGCAAGAAGCGCCTGCGCGAGATCGACCGGCGCATCCGCTTTCTGACCCGCCGGCTCGAGATCGCCGAAGTCGTCGACCCTTCGCTGCACTTTGGCGGCGATCAGGTGTTCTTCGGTGCCACCGTGACCTACGTCGACGACAGCGGGCAGGAGACCACCGTGACGATTCGGGGCGTGGATGAAGCCGACAGCGCCCAGGCCCAAGTCAGCTGGATCTCTCCCGTGGCGCGGTCCCTGCTCAAGGCGCGGGTGGGCGATGTGGTGAAGCTGGTGGTGCCTGGCGGCGTGCAGGAGCTCGAAGTGCTGAGCGTGCGGTATCCGGCGCCAGGCGAGGGCGCCTGAAGTCAGGGCTTGTAGCGCTGTGCCTTGATGACCGAGGGGGTGCGTTTGAGGCTGCGCAACACGTCGGCCAGGTGCTGGCGGTCGCGCACCGCCACCGAGAAACGGATGTCCGTCGCGGTCTGGGCGGGTTCATCGCCCATGTCCACATGGGTGATGTCGGCTTCGGCCGCTGCGATGCTGGACGCCACGCGCGCGAGCACCCCCTTGCCATTCGTGACGGTCACGATCACCGTGGTGTCGAACGAGCGCACGGGTTCGTCGGCCCACTCGACTTCCAGGAAGCGTTCTCCATCGCGCAAGAGCAGGCGTTTGCCGGTGGGACAGTCGTCCGCGTGCACCACTAGGCCTTCGCCACGACCCAGGTAACCGACGATGCGGTCGCCCGGGATCGGCTTGCAGCAGGGGGCGTACTGCACCGACAGGCCTTCGCTGCCGTCGAGCGTGACCACACCTTGCGAGACCGATTCGTCCCGGCCGCTGGCGTAGCGCTCGGTGCTGATGAGCAGGGCGTCGGGCTTGAGGCCGGTTTCGGCCAGCAGCACGGCCAGCTTCTTGCCCACCATGCTGGCGATGCGCTTGCCCATGCCGATGTCCGACAGCAGTTCCGCACGCGATTTGTTGCCGGTGAAGCGCAGCAGTTTTTCCCAGGTCGCGTGGTGTGGACCCACTTCGGATGGCAGGCTCGCGATGCCTTCGGAGCGCAAGGCCTGGCCGAGCATGCGTTCGCCCAGCTCGTGTGACTTCTCCTGTGCCACCGTCTTGAGGTGGTGCCGGATTTTCGAGCGCGCCCGGCCGGTCTTGACGAAGGACAGCCAGGTCGGGTTGGGCTCGGCCTTCTCGGCCGTGACGATCTCGACGACGTCGCCATTCGCCAACTCGGTGCGCAGCGGTCGCTGCTCGCCGTTGATGCGCGCCGACACCGTGTGGTTGCCCACGTCGCTGTGGATGGCGTAGGCGAAGTCCATCACGGTGGCGCCGCGCGGCAACGCCATGATCTTGCTCTTGGGCGTGAACACATAGACCGCATCGGGGAAGAGGTCGATCTTGATGTGGTCCCAGAACTCCGCCGCGTCGCGCGTTTCCTGCTGGATGTCCAGCAAGGACTGCAGCCATTGCGTGCCCAGCCGTTGCGAAGTGTCGCTGTTGGGTTCGCTGGCCTTGTAGAGCCAATGCGCGGCCACCCCCGATTCGGCCACCACGTCCATGGCGTGGGTGCGCAGCTGGAACTCGATGTTGGTGCCGAAGGGGCCGATCAGCGTGGTATGCAGCGACTGGTAGCCGTTGACCTTGGGAATGGCCACGTAGTCGCGGAACTTGCCGGGCAGCGGCTTGTAGAGCTGGTGCAGCACGCCCAGCCCGGTGTAACAGTCGGTCAGCTCGGGGACGATGATGCGAAAGCCATAGATGTCGGTCACCTGCGAGAACGACAGGTGCTTGCTGTCCATCTTGCGGTAGACCGAATACAGCGTCTTCTCCCGACCCATGATGCGCACGCTCATGCCGTGCCGCACGAAATCTGCCTCCACCTCGCGCTGGACGCGGGCGATCAGGTCGCGGCGGCGGTTGCGCGATTTGTTGAGGGCCTTGGAAAGCACCTCGTAGCGCCAGGGGTGCAGGAAACGGAACGCCAGGTCCTGCAGTTCGCGGTAGGTGAAGTTCAGGCCCAGCCGGTGAGCGATGGGCGCGTAGATTTCCAGGGTTTCGCTGCTGATGCGCTGCCACTTCGAGCGCGGCATGTCGCCCATGGTGCGCATGTTGTGGGTGCGGTCGGCCAGCTTGATGAGGATGACCCGCACGTCCTTGGCCATGGCCAGCAGCATCTTGCGGAACGACTCCGCCTGGTTCTGCTCGCGCGTGTCGAATTCCAGCTTCTCCAGCTTGGTGAGACCGTCCACCAGTTCGGCCACGGGCGCACCGAAGCGCTCCACCAGTTCTTCCTTGGTCACGCCACAGTCTTCAATGGCGTCGTGCATCAGCGCCGCCATCAGCGCCTGGGCGTCCAGTTTCCATTCGGCGCACTGGGCAGCCACTGCGATCGGGTGGGTGATGTACGGGTCACCGTTCTTGCGCAACTGGCCCAGGTGGGCCTCGTCGGCGAACCGGTAGGCCTGGCGGATGCTTTCAATGTCGGTCGGACCGAGGTAATCCAACTTGCCCAGCAGCGCGGCAAAGCTGGCCGCAGCGGCGCTCGCGGCCGGATGCGCCTGCTCGGCTGGGGACTGAAGGGTGCCGTTGTCGGCCTCGGTGATCATCTGCATACTTTAGCGCGAGACGATGGATCCCGCTGAGTCCATGCACAGAGTCTGTGCAAGGAGCATGAATACGCCCGGCGCAGAGGCGAAAAAAAACACCGCAGCGCGGTGTTTTCTTTCGAAGACCTGAAAGGCCTCAGAGCGGCACTTTCTTGAGCATTTCCAGGCCGACCTTGCCGTCGGCGATTTCACGCAGGGCGGTCACGCCGGGCTTGTTCTTGCTCTCGATCTTGGGCGCATGGCCCTGGCTCAGCATGCGAGCGCGGTAGGTCGCGGCCAGCACGAGCTGAAAGCGGTTGGGGATCTTTTCCAGACAGTCTTCGACGGTGATGCGTGCCATGTGCGGGCTCCGGGAAATGGGCGGTGAATCAGAGGATGTTGAGCGCTTGGAAGGTATCGCCGCGGGCGATACGCTGAGCGGAAAACTTGAGCCGCTGGGCATGGACGATGGCCTTGAGGTCAAACAAAGCCCGCTCGAACAACTCGTTGATTATAACGAAGTCGAATTCCTTGGCATGGGCCATCTCCGTGGCGGCGTTCTGCAGGCGCAATTCGATCACCTCGGCGGTGTCTTCCGCCCGGCGCTCCAGCCGCGAACGCAATTCCTCCCAGCTCGGCGGCAGGATGAAGATCAGCACGGCGTTGGGGAAGATGCGCTTGACCTGGATGGCGCCCTGGAAATCGATCTCCAGCACCACGTCGGCGCCCTGGTTGATGCGCTGCTCGATGGCCATTTTCGAGGTGCCGTAGCGGTTGCCATGCACCATGGCCCACTCCAGGAAGGCCCCCTGGATGACCATCTGGTCGAAGGTCTCCTTGCTCACAAAGTAGTACTCGCGGCCATGCAGTTCCTGGCCCCTGGGCGGGCGGGTGGTGTGCGAGACCGAGGGCACGACGCGCGAATCGAGCTCCATCAAGGCCTTGACCAGGCTGGACTTGCCGGCCCCGCTGGGGGCTGCGACGACAAATAGGTTTCCGGGGTATTCCATTACGAGGCAAGAAGTTGGGTTTCGCCGCCGGGCCGCCCCAAGGCGAAACGCGCCCCCTCGGGGGGCAGCGACCCGCGCAGCGGTGGAGCGTGGGGGCCGTATGTCATTCGATGTTCTGGACCTGCTCGCGCATCTGTTCGATGAGCACCTTCATGTCCACCGAGATGCGGGTCAGTTCGAGGTTGGACGACTTCGATCCCAGCGTGTTGGCCTCGCGGTGCAGCTCCTGAATGAGGAAGTCCAGCCGTTTGCCGATTTCGGCGCCCTTTTTCAACAGGCGCTCGATTTCGGTCAAGTGGGAATCGAGCCGGGTGAGCTCCTCGGCCACGTCGATTCGGATGGCGAAGGCAGTGGCTTCGGTCAGGGCGCGGTCCTGTGCCATCTCGGAAGTGATGGTGCTGCCCGGTGCCGTGGCCGAGGCGCCGGCGCCCAGAGCCTCGTTCCAGCGGTCGATGAAACGCTGGCGTTGCTGCGCGACGAGCTGGGGAATCAGCGGCTGTGCGTCCTTGGCGAGCCGGCGCAGCTGGCTCAGGCGGTCGAGCAGCATGGCGGCCAGGCGCTTGCCTTCGCGCTCCCGGGCATCCACGAGCCCGTCCAGCGCAGTTTGAGCCAGGGTTACGAAGGTCTCGTTCAAGTCGCCCGGGTTGCTCTGTTGCCGCGAGGTGAGCTGCAGCACCTCGGCCACCGACAGGGGCGAGGCCGTGGGCAGCCAGGCGCGCACGTTGTCCTGCAGACCCACGAGTTTCTGCAGGTCGAGCGCGCTGGGCGTGCGCGGCACGGTGTCGGACCGGCCTTCGATCCAGGCCCGCACCTCCACCTTGCCGCGTTTGAGGCGCGCGCCCAGCAGTTCGCGCAGCGCGGGTTCGGTGGCGCGCAGGTCGTCCGGCAGCTTGAAAGTGAGGTCGAGAAAGCGGCTGTTGACGGAGCGGATTTCGACGCCCACACCGGCCTGGGACTCGCGGCTGGACTCGGCGCTGGCCGGGGCCGCGGACCCGCCCGAGTGGGCCGAGGCGTAGCCGGTCATGCTGTAAACTGCCATTGAACTTTGCCCATCAGGGTGAGTGGTCCAAAACGAGGCGTTCCGGAAACCATCCGAATTATGTCAAAGGTCAAACCCGCACCGCTGCCGCCGGACACCGTGATCGGTGGTTACCGCATTGTCCGCAAGCTGGCGGCCGGCGGTTTTGGCGTGGTGTACCTGGCCGTGGACACGGAGGGCCAGCAGGTCGCCGTCAAGGAATACCTGCCCTCGTCGCTGGCCTCGCGCGGCCCTGGCGAGCTGCTGCCCCAGGTGCAGCCGGAGAAGCTGTCGCTGTACCGGCTGGGCCTCAAGAGCTTCTTCGAAGAAGGCCGGGCCCTGGCCCAGATCTCCCACCAGTCGGTGGTGAGCGTGCTCAATTTCTTTCGCGAGAACGAGACCGTCTACATGGTCATGAATTTCCTGGAGGGCGCGTCCCTGCAGGAGTTCATCATCACGGCGCGTGAGCTCAAGAAGCAGAAGGTGTTCCGCGAATCGACCATCCGCTCGCTGTACGACGAGGTGTTGCGCGGCCTGCGCATCGTGCACCAGCACAAGATGCTGCACCTGGACATCAAGCCGGCCAACATCTTCGTGACCGACGACAACCGCTCTGTGCTGATCGACTTCGGCGCTGCCCGCGAGGTGCTGAGCAAGGAAGGCAACTTCATCCGCCCGATGTACACGCCTGGCTTCGCCGCGCCCGAGATGTACCGGCGCGACTCCTCCATGGGCCCGTGGACCGACATCTACGCGATCGGCGCCTGCATCTACGCCAGCATGCAGGGCTACCCGCCCAACGACGCGCCCCAGCGGCTGGAGAAAGACCGCCTCTCGCTGGCGCTTTCGCGCCTGCGCGGCGTGTACTCCGACAACCTCATCGAGGTGGTCGAGTGGTGCATGTCGCTGGATCCGCTGTCGCGCCCGCAATCGGTGTTCGCGCTGCAAAAGGAGCTGAGCCGCGAAACCGAGCGCAGCTACACCAAGCTCACCGTGGCCGAGAAGATGCGGCTGCAGTTCGACAACATCGTGTCGGACAACAAGAAGTCTCTGCGCAAGTCCACCAACGCCGCGACCAAGTTTCGATGAAGTTTTCGGTCTACCAGATCAGCCGCCAAGGGGGCCGGGAGCGCAACGAGGACCGAATGGGCTATGCCTACACCCGGGAGTCGGGCCTGTTCGTGCTGGCCGACGGCATGGGCGGCCACCCCGAAGGCGCGATGGCGGCGCAACTCGCGCTGCAGACTTTCTCGGCGTATTTCCAGAAGGCCGCCAACCCCACGGTGCGGGAAGTGCCGGAGTTCCTCTCCAGCGCCCTGATGGCGGCGCACCACCAGATCATCCGTTACGCCGCTGAAAAAGGCATGCTTGACACCCCGCGCACCACGCTGGTGGCGGCCGTGATGGAGCGCAACCACGTGCACTGGGTGCACTGCGGCGATTCGCGCCTGTACGTCGTGCGCCACGGCGAGATGCTCACGCGCACGCGCGATCACTCCTACATGGAGCAGCAGCAGCACCTGGGCCGCGCCACCGACCACATCAACCGCAACATCCTCTTCACCTGCCTGGGTTCACCTGCCAAGCCGGTGTTCGACCTCTCCGGCCCGGTCCACCTGATGCAGGGCGACCGCGTGCTGCTGTGCTCGGACGGCCTGTGGGGCACGGTCAGCGACGAGGAAATCACGTCCGAGCTGTCCAAGCGGCCGCTGGAGCAGGCCGTGCCCGAGCTGGTGGAGATGGCGCTCAAGCGCGGCGGCCCGCGCTGCGACAATGTGACCGTGCTGGCAATGGAGTGGGAGACGGCGGACGAATTCCAGTCCACCCGCGTCTCCACCGAAGACATCGACGACGGCGTGTTTGCGTCCACCATCCAGTCGGGCATTCCCGACCCTTCCATCGAAGACATGGACGACGCGGCGATCGAACGCTCGATCGCCGAGATCAATGCCGCGATCCGCCGCACGGCCGAACGCAATTCCTGAACTCCCGAGGTTTCCCATGAGCGATATGACCCGACCCGGCCAACGGGCCGCCGATGCGTTGCGCCCGGTGCGCATCACCCGCCACTACACCATCCACGCAGAGGGCTCGGTGCTGATCGAGTTCGGCAACACCAAGGTGCTGTGCACCGCCTCGGTGGAAGAAAAAGTGCCGTCGCACAAGCGCGGCAGCGGTGAAGGCTGGTTGACGGCCGAGTACGGCATGTTGCCGCGCGCCACCCACACCCGCAGCGACCGCGAAGCCGCCAAGGGCAAGCAGAGCGGGCGCACCCAGGAGATCCAGCGCCTGATCGGCCGTTCGCTGCGCGCCGTGTTCGACCTGAAGGCCCTGGGCGAGCGCACCATCTCGCTGGACTGCGACGTGATCCAGGCCGACGGCGGCACGCGCACCGCGAGCATCACCGGCGCCTACGTGGCCGCGCACGACGCCGTGGCCAAGCTGATGGCGCAAGGCAAGCTGCCCGTATCGCCGATCCGCGACCAGGTGGCCGCGATCTCGGTCGGCATCCTGCGCGGCAAACCGTTGCTCGACCTGGAGTACGTGGAAGACGCGGCCTGCGACACCGACATGAACGTCGTCATGACCGGCGCCGGGCACTTCGTGGAAGTGCAGGGCACGGCCGAGGGCGCGGCCTTCACGCGCGACGAGATGAACACGCTGCTGGCCCTGGCCGAAAAAGGCATCGCCGACCTGGTGGCGGCGCAGCGCGAGGCGCTGGGGCTGGCATGAAGCTGGTGCTGGCGTCCAACAACAACGGCAAGCTCGCCGAGTTGCAGGCGCTGTTCGCGCCGCTGGGCGTGGAACTGGTGCGCCAGGCCGACCTCAACATCCCGGAAGCGCCCGAGCCGCACCGCACCTTCATCGAGAACGCGCTGGCGAAGGCGCGCCATGCCGCGCGCGAGAGCGGCCTGCCCGCACTGGCCGACGACGCCGGCCTGTGTGTGGAGGCCTTCGGCGGTCTGCCTGGCGTGGACACGGCGTACTACGCCACGCAATTCGGCTACGCCAAGGGCGACGGCAACAATGTGCGCGCGCTGCTCGAGCAGATGGCGAACGTGACCGACCGCCGCGCGGCCCTCGTCAGCACGCTGGTGGCGCTGCGCAGCGCCGACGATCCCGAGCCGCTCGTGGCCACCGGCCGCGCGCCCGGGCTGATCACGCAGCAACCGATTGGCGACAAGGGTTTCGGTTTCGATCCTGTGATGTACCTGCCCGAATTCGGCCAGACCTTCGCGCAGCTGCCCACCGAGGTGAAGAACGCGAACAGCCACAGGGGCCGTGCGGCACGGCAGATGCTCGAACTGATGCGTGAGCGCTGGTTCTCGCCGGCGTCCCGCGAAACGCCATGAGCGAGCCCACCGGTGTGCCGATGTCCTGGCCCGGCGGCCAGCCGGCCGCCGCGGGCCAGGCCGACCCCGCCTGGAACGACGTGCGCCACTGGATGCGCCCAGGCACGCTGCAGTTGCAGAGCCTGCCCCCGCTGTCGCTCTACATCCACCTGCCCTGGTGCCTGAAGAAGTGCCCTTATTGCGATTTCAACTCGCACGAATGGACCGCCACCGCCGCGCCCGGTGAAGCCCTGCCCGAAGCTGCGTACCTCGAGGCCCTGCGCGCCGATCTCGCGGCCTCGCTGCCGCTGATCTGGGGCCGCACGGTGCACAGCGTGTTCATCGGCGGCGGCACCCCCAGCCTGTTCTCGCCCGCCGCCATCGACCGCCTGTTGGGCGACGTGCGAGCGATGCTGCGGCTGGAGGCCGACGCGGAGATCACGCTGGAGGCCAACCCCGGCACCTTCGAGAAAGACCGCTTCCGCGCCTTCCGCGACGCGGGCGTGACGCGCCTGTCGATCGGCGTGCAGAGTTTCAACGACGCCCACCTCAAGGCGCTGGGCCGGGTGCACGACCGCGATCAGGCCCTGGCCGCGGTGGAAGAGGCCGCGCAGGCCTTCGACACCTTCAACCTCGACCTCATGTACGCGCTGCCAGGGCAGACGCTGGCCGATTGCGAGGCCGACGTGCGCACCGCGCTGTCGTTCGCGCCGCCGCACATCTCGATCTACCACCTCACGCTCGAACCCAACACCTACTTCGCCAAGTACCCGCCCGCGCTGCCGCCGGAGGACGAGGCCTGGGACATGCTGGACCGCATCACCGAGCTCACCGACGAAGCGGGCATGCAGCGCTACGAGGTCTCGGCCTATGCGCGCGAGGGGCACCAGTGCTGGCACAACCTCAACTACTGGCAGTTCGGCGACTACCTGGGCATCGGCGCCGGCGCGCACAGCAAGCTCAGCTTTGCGCACCGTGTGGCACGGCCGGTGCGTGTGCGCGAGCCGCGCCTGTACATGGAGCGCGCGCTGGCGGGCAACGCCGTGGTGAGCGCCGACGAAGTCTCGCGCAAGGCCTTGCCCTTCGAGTTCATGCTCAACGCCTTGCGGCTCAAGAACGGGTTCACGCTGCTGCAGTTCATGGAGCGCACGGGCCTGCCGCTCTCCAGCATCGCGCCGGCCCTGGCGCAGGCAGAGCAGAAGGGGCTGATCGCGCGCGATGCCACCCGGGTGTGGCCGACCGAACGCGGCTTCGATTTCCTGAGCGACCTGCAGGAACTGTTCCTGGCGGACTGAACCGCCGGGCGCGGCGCTCAGGCGCTGGCCGCGGTGGTCTGCAGGCTGAAGCCCACGCGCGTGGTGCCGCCGCTGGATTCGGCCGCCGGAAAACCGTCGTGCATGCGCGCGATGGCCGCCACGATGGACAGGCCCAGACCATGGTGCGGTTTTTCCATCTCGCAGCGCGCGGCGTCGGCGCGGAAGAAGCGGTCGAAGAGGCGCGGCAGGTGCGAGGCTTCGATCGACGGCCCGGTGTTTTCCACCCACAGGCGCGCGCCACTTTCAGACTCGGGCGCGATGCGCACGCACAGCGCGGAGCCCTGGTCGGCGTAGCGGATCGCATTGCCCAGCAGGTTGGAGATCGCGCGCTTGATCAAAGGCGCATCCACCGACAGGTGGGCATCGCCCTCGATGGTCACGCGCAGCCCACGCTCGTCCATGGGGGCTTCGTGGAACTCCACCACCTGCTGCACCAGCTCGGCCAGGCTCACCGGCGCGCTGCGCCGTGCCTTCACGCCCCGATCGGCCTGGGCGAGGAACAGCATGTCGTTGACGATGGCCGCCATGCGCTGAAGTTCTTCCAGGTTGGAGTGCAGCGTTTCCTCCAGCTCGGCCACGCTGCGCTCGCGGCTGAGGGCCACCTCGGTCTGGCCTATCAGGTTGGCCAGGGGGGTGCGCAACTCGTGCGCTACGTCGGCGTTGAAGCCCTCGAGCTGCACATAGGTGCGCTCCACGCGGTGCATCAGCCCGTTGAACTGGTCGATCACCGGTTGCAGTTCTTCGGCCGGTTCGGCCAGCGAGATGCGCTGGCCCAGGCGCCGCGCGTCGATGGCCTTGGTCTGGGCGGCCAGGTCGAGCAGGGGGCGCAGGCTGCAGCGCACGCGCCAGAAGGTGCCCCAGCCGACCAGGGCGCCCCCGGCCAGCACGGCACCGACCAGCAACAGGGCCATGCGGCGGGCGGTCTTCGCGTCCTGCGAACAATCCAGCACCACCTTGCCCTGCAGCAGGCCGCCGGTCGCCGTCGGCACCACGAAATCCATGCCTCTGGCGGTGGGCTGGTTCACGTCGAAGGTGGGCGCCACGTCGCGGTAGAACTCGCTGCCGTCGGCGCGGTTCATCTGCACGAAGGTGCCGGGCCGGCGCTCGGCCAGCCAGGCCATTTTGGCCTTGACCTCGGCCTCGCCCCCTTTGGCATAGGCCTCGCGCGACACGTCCACCAGCACCGCGCTGGTGTTGCGCAGTTCTTCCTCGTGCTTGGCGATGAAGAGCATGGAGGTGGCGCCATAGATGAAGGCCAGCAGCACGCCCAGGCCGATCACCGTCTGCACGGCCAGCAGCAGCGAGAGGCGCCGGCCGATGGAATAGGTGCAGGGCGCCTCGGCGGGCTTGTCGCCACCCAGGGCCGGGGCTGCGTCCAGCGCGGTCGTCGAGGTGTTCATGTGCGTTCCTCCAGCACGTAGCCCATGCCGCGCACGTTGTGCAGCAGCTTGGGTTTGAAGGGGTCGTCCATCTTGGAGCGCAGGCGGCGCACCGCCACTTCCACCACGTTGGTGTCGGAGTCGAAATTCATGTCCCACACCTGCTCGGCGATGGTGGTGCGCGAGAGGATCTGCCCCTTGCGGCGCGCCAGCAGCGCCAGCAGCGAGAACTCCTTGGCCGTGAGGTCCAGCCGCTGGCCGGCGCGCCAGGCCTTGCGGCTGATCAGGTCCATCTCCAGGTCGCACACCGCCATTCGGGTGTTGGCGGCCTCGGCAACGGCGGCGGGGCCCCGGCGCAGCAGCGCCGCCACGCGGGCCAGCAGTTCGGAAAAGGCGAAGGGCTTGACGAGGTAGTCGTCCGCGCCGGCCTGCAGGCCTTGCACCCGGTCTTCCACGCGGTCGCGCGCGGTGAGCATCAACACCGGGGTGTTGCGTTTCTCGCGCAGCGCCGCGAGCACGCCGAAACCATCGATGCCGGGCAGCATGATGTCCAGCACCAGCAACTGGTAGTCGCCTTCGAGCGCGAGGTAGCGGCCCTCGATGCCGTCTCGGGCGACGTCCACGGTGTAACCGGCCTCGGAGAGACCCCGCTTGACGTAGTCCGCCAGCTTGGATTCGTCTTCAATGACCAGCACGCGCATGGGAGTGGGGCTCAGTGACCGGGTGGAGGGGCAACAAGGCGGCAAAAGGCCTTGCACGACACCGAATTGTCACGGAATTGCCCGTTTTGCTGCATTACGAATTCGTCATTCTCGCGTTCTGAAAATGACAGACCCGGTTTTTACAGTCTCTCCTGTGCCGAAACCAAGGCGGCACAAACCTCCATCCAAACCTCCATCCATCCATCCAACCTACCGTTCAAGGAAGCATCATGAAACTCTCGACCCGTGTCCTCATCCCCCTCATGCTGACGGCTGTTGCCGGCGCCGCCATGGCCCAGAGCGCGCCGCTGACCCGCGCTGAAGTGCAAGCCCAAGCCATCGCCGCCCGCGATGCCGGCCAACTGCCCGACACCGACATCGTCAAATTCGAAGTCGCCACGGGCTCCAGCCTGAGCCGCAATGAAGTTCGTGCCCAAGCCATCGCCGCCCGCGATGCCGGCCGCCTGGCCGACACCGACATCGTGAAGTTCGAGGTGCCCGCCGGTTTCGAGAAGACCCGCGCCCAAGTGGTGGCCGAGCTGAAAGAAGCCCAGCGCCTGGGCCTGGTGAATGAGAATGACGCCGCGTACCCCGTGATCGCCACCGCGCAACAGGCCGAGCAAGTGCGCCAGGCCGGTCTGCGCGCCGTCGCCGGCACCACCGTCAGCCTGGGCCAGTGAAGGCAGCCCGAGTGGCGAGGTGATCCGGCTGCCCCCAACTGACCTGCCGGAGCACCTTGCCAGGGTTGTCTTTCACCATGCAACAGGAGTGATGCCGATGCGAACCGCGTTGTCCGCACCAGAAACAGCAACGGGCCCCATGGGCCCGTTGCTGTTTCTGAGTTTGGCAATGCACCTGGGTGCGGCTGATGGTGGCCAGCGATGTGGCCTTCCCCGCCCGCTGCCCGCCGGGCAACTTGCGCGGGACAGGCCGGTCACGGTATTCCATGTCGCGAGCGTGGGGGTCTGATGGGCTGGGTGAACGTCAAACTGCCAGCCGTTCCATCAATGCAGATTTGTCGGCGTAGGAGTTTTTCCCCTCGAGCACGACGGTTCCGCGCTCCAACACGTAGAAGCGCTGAACGAGGGCGACCGCGCGGTGGACGTTTTGCTCGACCAGCACGATGGGCGTTCCCTCCCTGGCCAGATCGCCAATGAGGGTGAACAGCTCATCGACAATCATGGGCGCCAGTCCTTCGGTGGGTTCGTCGATGAGCAGCAGCTTGGGTTCTCCGACCAGCACCCGCGCGATGGCCAGCATTTGCTGTTCGCCACCCGACAGGGTGGTGCCCATCTGACGTCTGCGCTCAGCCAGCCGGGGAAAGCGCTGGTAGATGTCCTCCATGCGGCGGCGAGACTCTGGCCGACCGCGTGAGGGACATTGCATCTGACCAAGGCGCAGGTTCTCCTCTACGGTGAGACCGGGAAAGATGCGTCGATCTTCGGGTACAAGTCCAATGCCTCGGCGGCAGATCTGGTCGGCACTGACCCCATTGAGGGGTTTGTTTTCAAACAGCACCTGACCTTCCGAGGGCGACACCCATCCGGCGATGGTCTTGATGACCGTGGTCTTGCCCACGCCATTTCGACCGAACAGCCCCACCACCTCTCCCCTGCCCACCTTCAAGTCGATGCCCTGCAATACGTGGCTCAAACCGTAGTGGGTGTGGACGCCTTTGAGCTCCAGCATCAGTGTTTCTCCCCGAAGTAGGCGGTTTGCACCGCCGGGTTGGCGCGCACTTCGGCCGGCGTGCCCTCGGCGAGTTTCTGTCCCTGGTGCATGACCACCACGTGGTCCGACAACTGCATCACCAGATCGACGTCGTGCTCCACCAGAAGGATGGACAGACCATGGTCGCGCGACAAGCCGCGGATCAAGGCTTCCGTTTCGCGCGTGTCGCTGTGGCTCATGCCTTGCGTCGGCTCATCAAGCAGAAGCATTCGAGGTCGGGACGCCAGCGACACCGCTATCTCCAGCCGCCGTTGCTCGCCATGAGAGAGGTAGCCGGCGAGCTCCTCCGCCTTTGCCCGCAGATCGAACTGCCCGAGCAGTTCGTCCACGCGCTGCGATGCCGTGGTGCTGCAGGCGAGTGGTCTGAAGAGACCGCGACCGCCTTCCAGGAACTGTGCGGCCAGACGCAAGTTCTCTCGAACCGAGAGTTCGAAGAAAAGATGGGTGATCTGAAAAGAGCGAGACAGGCCGCTGCCCAGCAACTGGTGCGGCGGCTGGCCCGTGACGTCCCGACCGTCGAAACGGACCGAGCCGGCCGTGGGTCGAATGGCGCCACTGATCAGGTTGAACAGGCTGCTCTTTCCTGCCCCGTTGGGACCGATGACGGCAGTGATGCGGCCCGTTTGAGCCTCGAAGCTCACGTTTTGGACCGCCTTGAGCGCACCGAACTGAATGCTGAGTCCTTGAACGGAAAGAATGGCGCTCATTTTCGACCCTCCTGGCGCGAACTGCGGGCATCGAGCCATCGCTGCAACGCGGGCGTCGCGTAGCCAATCAGTCCGCGCGGCATGACGATGACCACCAACACAAAAAGCACGCCGATGACGATGTGGTGGTGCGTGGTGAACGAGCCAACAACCGAACGCAGCCCGGTGAGAATGGCCGAGCCATACAACGGACCGATCAGCGTCCCCGTTCCGCCCACGATGACGTTGATGACTGCGTTGCCAGACACCTGAAAGAACATCAGCTCGGGGGAGACGAAGCCGCGCAGCATGGGATAGAGCGCACCACTGCCACCGGCAATGCAGGCTGCCGCCACGAACGCCCCCAGCTTGTAGCGCCACGGGTCCACCCCCAGGAAGGGGACGCGACTCTCGTTCGTTCGAATGGCGTCCAACCGCCGCCCCGCCGGTGTGTCCATCAGGTAGCGCAGGCCGAGGTAAACGGCACCGATGAAGGCCAACACCACCAGGAAGAACCCCGCAGGGGCAGACGAGTCGAAGCCAGCCGCGATGGTGGCGGACGGCACGCCGATGAGGCCGTCGGAGGCCCCCAGTTCTCGGGTGTTGTAGACGACCTTCGAGATCACTTGCGCCAGGCCGAAGCTGATGAGCGCGAAGTACACACCTTTTGCACGGATGGCAATCAGGCCACCGATGAGGCCTGCCATTGCGCTGAACGCCAGGGCCCCGCCCAATGCAAGCCAGAACGACCCACCCCCGTTCATCAGAACGAGGGAAGACACGTACGCGCCAAGACCAAAGAACAGTGCCTGGCCCAAAGGCAGCAGCCCGACCCGGCCCAGCAGAAGATCGACCGAAAGCGCAAGCCCACCGAAAATCAGGGCCTCGGTGGCCAGGCGCAGGTAGAACACATCGCCCAGCGCCAAGGCTGCTGCTGCGAACAGCAGGGCGCCTGCGAAGAACAGGCCGGTGAGCCAGGTGGCTGCAGACCGGCGCCGCTTGACGCTCCTCGTCAAGCCAAGCGCTTCAGCGCCCGGCGGCAGCGTGGAAGAGGATGAAGGTGTGCTCATGTCATGCGCTCCCCAGTTTCCCGAACAATCCTTGCGGACGCCACATCAGCACCAACACCATGATCCCGAACAGCAGCGGATCGCTCCAGACCGGCGATATATAGAGGCTGGAGATCGACTGCACCTGCGTGAGCAACAAACCCGCCAGCAGTGCGCCTTTGATGGAGCCCATGCCACCGATGATGACCACGCTGAATGCGATGAGCACGAAGTCGCGTCCCATGGTGGGGAACACCGAATAGATGGGCGCCAGCAACACGCCTGCGATACCGGCGAGTGCCACCCCGAAGGCGAAGGTGGCCGCATACACGCGATGCACCGGAACGCCGAGCGAGGCGCTCATATGGCGGTCAAATGCAGCAGCTCGGACAATGGCGCCCAACGAAGTGCGGAACACCAGCAGCCAGACCGCGGCGATCAGTGCGCCACCGAACAGCATCACGAAAAGACGGTAGTTCGGGAAGAACAGACCGACCATTTCAGTGGCACCGCTGATGGGTGCCTCCAGGCGCAGCGGGTTGGCACCGAAGACGATCTTGAGAGCGTCTTCCAGCACCACGGCCACGCCAAAGGTGAGGAGCAAAGTCAGCGTGTGTCTGTCCTTGCTGTGGAAGACCCGCTGTATGAGGCCGCGCTCTGTGGCGTAGCCCATCACCGCCATCAACAGCGGTGTCAGGACCAGCGCCCACCAGAACGAGACGCCCAGGCCGAGAAGTGCGACGGCGAGGTAGGCGCCGATGGCGTAGAACTCGCCGTGCGCCATGTTGATGACGTCCAGAAGACCGAAGATGATGGTCAGGCCCAGGGCCATCAACACCACGGCCACGCCGATGGACAGGCCGTTGATCATCTGGGGAGCCAGCACGAACTGCAGCCAGTCCAAAGCGTTGCTCATGGTGTGTTTCTTCCCGACGTGTTCAGAAACGGGTGCAGACGTCAGCGCCGATGGCAGCGTCGGCCTTGACCTGACCGACCAGCTCGAACTTGCCGCCGTTCACGCGCATGGCGTACATGTCCTGCATGGCCTGGTGGTCGCCCGCCCTCATGGTCTTGGTGCCTTGAGGGGTGGCCCACTGAAGACCGCGCATGGCATTGCGAACCTTGTCCGTTTCGGTGCTGCCCGCCTTCTCGACGGCGGCCTTGTAGAAGAAGAGCACGCCGTAGCTGTCTGCGCCATAGAGGTCGGGTGCCGACTTGTTGGCCGCCTCGAAGTCGGCCACGAATTTTCGGTTCTCGGGGCTGTCGATGCTCGTGGCGTAGCCCACGCCGGTCACGAAACCGTCAGCGGTCTTGCCGATAGCTGGCAGGTTCTGCGAGGTGACGGTGCCCGAGGCGCCCACGACTTGCACGTTGCGGTTGATGCCGAATTCGGCCATCTGTGAGAACAGGCGCACGGTGTCGTTGCCGGCGACAGAGGTGTAGATCACCGCGGGACGCGACGAACGCATCTGGCCGAAGAAAGGCGAGTAATCCTTGTTGTCCAGGGGCGCAAACACTTCACCCACGGATTTCGCGCCCTTGGCTTCGGCGGCGGCTTTGAAGGCCGCCACGGTGCTGCGGCCCATTTCATAGTCCGGGCCCAGGTAGAAGACGTTGGCGTTCGGGCGCGTGTTAGCCATCCAGTCCGCCAGCGCAGCCGATTGCATGCCAGCGCGTGCGTTCACGCGGAAGACGTTCGGCGAACACTTGTCACCGGTGATCGAATCGGCAAACGAGACGGTCGTCGCGATGAGGCGGTTGTTGCGCTCGGCCAGTTGACCCACAGCCAGCGTGGCGCCGCTGTTGACCGTGCCGGTCAGAAAGTCCACTTTGTTGACCTGGAACAGTTTCTCGGCCTTTTGCACGGCAACGGCCGGGTTGGCTTCCTCATCTTCGTAGATGAGTTCAAGCGGGCGGCCGGCCACGCCGCCGGTGGCGTTGATCTGGCGAGCCGCCAGGTCCAGGCCCCATTTCACTTGCTGGCCGATGCCGGCGTAGGTACCCGACAGCGGCGTGACGACGCCGATGCGGATGGGCTGGTTCTGGGCGATGGCGCTGCAGGCCATGCAGGCCAGGGCCATGGTGGCGGCGGTGTTGCGGATGGTCGTGTTCATGTCTGTCTCCTCGTTGGGTGGTGGTTGCGGGGGAATCAGGTGCCGATGAAGCGGGCGCGGCGCTTGTCGTGAAAGGCCTCGACGCCTTCACGGAAGTCGTCGGAGCTGCGCAGGCGCGAGTAGCAGTGGCCTTCGAGTTCGATGGCGATCGACAGCGGCGAGTCCTCGGTGTCGTTGAGCAGCTTCTTGGCGGTGCGTTGCGCCAGTGGCGAGAAGCCACGCAACTCATCGACCAATGCGTCGGTTGTGGCTTCAAGCTCGGCGTCGGGCACGCATTCGGTGGCGACGCCCCAGTCGTAGGCCTGAGGGCCCGTGATGCGCCGACTGCGCATCACGATGTCTTTGGTGCGCGTGATGCCAACCATCTTCTGCAGGCGCGCGGAGCCGCCCGAACCTGGAATCTGGCCGAGCTTCTGTTCCGGCAGCGCGCAGAGCGTGGTCGGGGTAACCAGGCGGAAGTCGCAGGCGAGCGAGAGCTCGAATCCGACACCGAAGCAGTAGCCGCGGGCCGCGGTGACCACCGGTTTGCTGCAGCGCGCGGGAGCCGCCACATTCCAGGCCAGTTTGCTGACGTGCTCTGGCGACGCCTCCAGAAAACCCTTGATGTTGCCGCCACTGGAGAAGTGTTCTCCCTCGGAGCGAAGAACGATCACCCGCACACTTTCATTGGCGTCCAACGCCTCGAAGGTGATGCGCAATTGCTCTCGCTGCGCCATCGAAATGACGTTGAAAGGAGGGCGGCAGAGGATGATGTCCGCCCGCTCGCGCGCGGGGTCGATCTCGACGCGATAGCCGTCGAGATCGGTGCTCAGGGTGAGCGCGGGGTGGTTGAGGTCATGGAGTTGCATGATTGCCTTTGTGAGAAATCCGGAGAGGGGGTGGAAGGAAGTCCGCTTGAGACCCGTTGCCTAAGCAGGAGGAATCACCGGAAGTGGGGGAGGATCTGAATCGAAGTCACCGGCGACCAGCTTGCGGCGCAGTACCTTGCCCACGGGAGACTTGGGGATCTCGCGCACGAAGACGTATTCGCGCGGACGCTTGAAATTCACGAGGTCCGAGGCACGGCAATGCGCGTCCAGGGTTTCGGCGGCCACGGTTCCGCGTGCTTTCACGAAGGCCACCACGCGTTGCCCCCAGCGCTCGTCCTTCAGGCCTGCCACAGCCACCTCGTCCACAGAGGGGTGCAGGGAGAGAACCGACTCGATGTCCACCGGCGAGATGTTCTCGCCACCGCTGATGATCATGTCGTCGACGCGACCGGTGACGAAGAGGTCGCCCTCGGCGTCGACATAGCCCGTGTCGCCCGTGAAGTACCAGCCGTCGCGCAAGCTGCGTGCATTGGCTTCTTCGCGGTTGTGATAGCCCTCGAAGGCTTCGTCGCTGAGCAGGTCGGCCACGATCTGGCCTTCTTCCATCGGCCCTGCAACCTCGCTGGGATGCTTGGCGTCCAGCTTGATCACGCGCAGGCGGGTGTTCATGCCGGCACGGCCGGCAGAGCCGGGCTTGCCCACGGCGTTCTGATTGATGGCGAACGTGTAGATCTCACTGCTGCCGTAGTGATTGACGAACAGTTCAGGCTGGAATGCCTGTTGCAGTTTCAGAAGCAGCGCGTCGTGCATCGGCGCCCCGGCAAAACCGAGCTTGCGAACCGAGTGCGTGTCGGTGCGCTTGAAATCGGGGTGGGCGAGCAGGTCGTGGTACAGCGTTGGAACCAGGTAAAGGTGGCTCACGCGCTCGGCTTCGATCAAACTCAAGGCGGCCGCGGCGTCAAAGCGCGGCATGCAGACGAAGCGGCCATCCACGAGGGCCATCGTGAGCAGAGACCGCACACCCATGGTGTGGTACAGCGGCATCACGCCCAGCGTGCGTTCGCCGTAGGCATACCGGTTCTGGGCGACGTGGGCGAGCGCGGCAACGCGTTCGGCTCGCTGGCGACGCGGCACCCCTTTGGGGGCGCCTGTGGTTCCGGAGGTGTAGAGCATCAGAGAAAGGTCTTCTGCTCGTGCACTTGGCGTGGGCTCGGCCCATTCGGTGAAAGCCTGGTCGAAGCTGGCGTCAACTCCGTCGACTTTGCCGACGGCCAGGCGCGGCACCGTGCGGGCAAGCACCGACTGAGCCACGGCCTCCTGAGACACCGCCTCGTAAATCAGAAGGCGTGCACCGGAGTCATGCAGCGCGTGGTCAATCTCCTCTGGCTTGGCGCGCCAGTTGATGGGGGTCATCACAAGACCTGCGAACTGGCAGGCCCAATGCAAGGTGGCTGCTTCGTTGCGGTTCTGAAGCACGCTCAGAACGTGGTCCCCCTTGCGCAGCCCCATGGCCATCAGGCCTCGCTGAACGCCCCCGATGACCATGGCCCAATCGCCCCACCTGAGGCGAAGTGGGCCGTCGACCAAGGCGGTGCTGCCTGCGGAGCGGTCCACACTCTGCAGAAAGGTTCTTCCGAGATCAAGCACGGGACACCTCGAGCACTGCGTTGACGATGGGGGTGTAGCCTGTGCAGCGGCAGAGGTGGCCGCTCAACATGTCTCTCACGTCGGACTCGTCCGGCTGGTGACCGGCTGCACGTTGCCGCTGCAGCCAGTCGGCGCTGGACATCAAGATGCCCGCGGTGCAGAAGCCGCATTGCAAGGCGTGATGGCGTTTGAATGCGGCCTTGAGCTGAACGAGGCATTCGTCTGCGTTTTCAGTGTCTTCCACCGTGTCCACACAGCGGCCGTCGACCTGAACGGCGAGCGTGAGACAGGAACGGCTGGCCACACCGTCGATGCGAACGGTGCAGGCGCCACAAACCCCGTGCTCACAGCCCACGTGTGTCCCGGTGGCGCCGAGTTCGTGGCGCAAGAAGTCGCTGAGCAGGGTGCGCGGCTGCGCTCGGCCCTTGCGTTCTCGACCGTTGAGGGTGAGTTGCACTGCGTGCAGCACATCTCGCTCAAGAAGGGGGGTGCTCATGCTGGTCTCCTGGCTTGCTGAATGGCCTGCAGCGCCAATCGACGCAGCAGGTGTCGACGTGTCGACGCGGGGGTGTGAGGGTCGTCGCGGACGTCGAGGGACCAGGCAAGTTCGTTCAACGCCTGGTCCAGAGACTGTCCTTCCAGAGGAGGGAGCACCGCTGCGTGTGGCCGATCACCCAGGCCTCCAACGGCGACCCGAAGTTCTTTGGCATCCACCACGACGGCGACGGCGCACAGGGCGAAGTCCCCGTGGCGGCGCGAGTGCTCGGCGAATCCGAACCCCTGTCCTGCCTGCGGCCGCGGGAAGCTGATCGCCTCGATCAGTTCGTTGTTTTTGCGTGCGGTGCTCAGAAGTCCCGTGAAGAATTCGGCCGCCGCGACGTCGCGCCGCGCACGGGCGCTGCGAAGATGCACCGTGCCCTTCAGCGCCAGCAGGCACAGGGGAAGCTCGGCCGAGGGGTCGGCGTGAGCGACCGATCCGCAGACCGTCCCTCGGTTGCGGATCTGGACATGCGAGATGTGCGGAAACGCCAGCTTCAGAAGCGGAGGCACGTGGGGGTGGGCCTGCAACTGCGCCTGCGTGACCGCCGCTCCCACGCGAACGACTTTGGGCCCATGTTCGATGGCTCCAAGGGAGGTGCTGCGCGAGATGTCGATCAGCAGCGACGGCTGTGCGAGTCGCATGTTGAGGATGGCCATCAGCGATTGGCCTCCCGCGAGGATGCGAGCCCCTTCGCCGAATCGCTCCAGGAGCTCCGCGGCCGCTTCTGCGCTGTCGGCGCGAACGTAGTCGAATGCGGGTGGCTTCATGCCTGGACTCCCAGACGCTGCAGCAGCCGACGCCACCAGGAGCTGGGTGCCGTGTCAGCCCCTGACGCCTGGCGGCCCAGCGACTCGAACAACTGACCCACGATCACCCTGGCAGCGCTCTCCAGCATGCGACTGCCCACCATGGCCACCTTGCCGCCGACTTGTGCGCGGTAGTCGTAGTGGAGCCTGGTGCCGGTGGGGGTGGTTTCAAGGCGCACCAGGCCATCGCCGGCGCCGGTGCCCAGGCTGGAACTGCCGCTGCCTGACAATCGCAGACCGTGAGGGGCCTGGATGTCGGACAGCCTGATCCGCGCTTCGTAGCGGGCTTTGATGAGGCCAATGCCCACGGTGACATCGGCGCGGTATTGGTGCTCACCATCGGTCTTCAGTTCGTGGCAACCCGGGATGATGCGGGCCAATGCAACCGGATCCATGAGGACGGCGAACACGCGCTCCGCAGGGGCGGCAATCTCCACGCTCCCTTGCGCGGAAAGCGACAGCCCATCGCCCGCGGATGCGGCCGCAGAACCCGGCGCGGCAGGATGGGAGGAGGCGGGGTCGGGTGTCTGCAGGTGGTCGAGGACGCGCCCGGGTGTGAGCGGGAGGCGGACGTCTTGCACGTCTCTCAAGGGGCGAAAGGCGTCGCTGAAGGCGTTGGCAATGCACGGCGGTGTGCTCATGTTGTTGCCTTCCCCCAACCCTTTGGCTCCCAGCGGCGTGAACGGACTGGGGGTCTCCAGGTGAATGATGGTGGGGTCTGGCGTCTCGCAAGCCGTCGGCATCAGGTAGTCGGCCAGTGTCCCGCTTTGGAAGCTGCCATCGGCGCCGTAGCGAAACTCCTCCAGCAATGCCGCCCCCAGGCCTTGGGTGAAGGCGCCGCGGATCTGGCCATCGGCCAGTGCCGGGTTGAGGATTCGCCCGGCATCGTGAGCGGTGATGTAGCGGTCCACGCGCACGGCACCGGTGTCCGGGTCAATCTCAAGTCCACAGACGTCAAAGACGAATCCGTAGGCCGCGGACGTGTTGACCCGGTCCTGGGGATCCGGCGCGCGCAGCGTCTCGGGAGACCAGAATGCGGTCTCGCGAAGCCCCAATGGTTCGTCTTCGGGCAGCAGCGCAGGCGCCCAATGCGGGCTGGCGGCGAGACGGGTGAAGGGCTGGGTCTGAGCCGGTTGCCGACGGTTGAGGATGTGGCCGCCTTCGAAGGCGATGTCCGTGCTGGAGCAACCCCAGTTGGCGGCGGCGATGCGGGCCAGCTTGTCGCGCATGCGCTGCGCGGCAAGGTGCACGGTGCCAGCGACCGCGCCCGCGAATCGGCTGCTGTAGTTTCCGGCGGCCACACTCCAGGCGTCCTTGGCGGTGTCGAACTCGACGTTGACCACGACCTGTGACGGGTGGAGCCCCAGGACGTCGGCCACCACCTGGGCGCACACCGTCATGTGGCCTTGGCCAGCGGGCGCCGAGGCGATGGTGACGTTGACACCGCCCAGCAGATCCACAGAGACGGTCGCGCTGGCGATGGCGCCATTCTTGGGCCCGGCTTTGGCCCGCTGGTCGGCCGTGAGAACGGTGCTGATGTAGCCCATGTTGGACACGGACGGCTCGACGACAGCCGCCACGCCGATCCCGTACAGGCGCCCCGCAGCCCGGGCAGATGCCTGTCGCTCGACGAGTCCCTGTGCCCGCGCCTCGTCCATCGCCATCTTCGTCAGGCGAGCGTAGTCGCCTGAGTCGAGCACCGCCCCGGCGGCGGCGGTGTAGGGAAACGCATCGGCGGGAACGTAGTTGCGCAGCCGAAGTTCAACGGGGTCGATGGCGAGTTCCACCGCGATGCGGTCCATCAAGCGCTCCAACGCGAAGAACACCTGAGGTCCACCGAAGCCTCTAACCAGACCCGTGGGCGTCTTGTTGGTCACGACGACGCGGTTTCGAACCGCGAGATGGTCAATCGCGTAGGGCCCGGTGAGTGCGCCGTGCATGCGATAGAAGGTGGCCGGCTCGGGGGCGCGGAGGTACGCGCCCACCTCGTCGGTCTGGTCGTAGCGAAGGGCCAGCACGCGGCCTTGCGGGCTGACGGCGGCCTCGATGTGCGTCAGGCGGGCGGTGGCGGAGGTGGCCGCGCTCAGGTGCTCAAGCCGGTCCTCCACCCACTTCACCGGCGCGCCCGCCTTGCGTGAGGCCAGGCACATCATGACGACGTAGGGAAAAACAGCTTGCTTCACGCCGAAGCTGCCACCGGAGTCCCTGGGGACGCGATGGCGCAACTTGTTGCCCGGGACCTTCAATGCCATGGCCATCACGGCATGAAGCGAGAACGGCCCCATGAAGTTGGAGAGCACGTCATAGCCTTCATCGCCGGGCAGGTGCGCTGCGATCACGACGCCACACTCCATGGGTGAGCAGCTGCTGCGCGGGTAGTGCACGGTGGTGCGCACCGTGCGAGCGGCCGGGTCGTTGAAGGCGGATTCCGGGTCGCCGTAGCGAAACGCCCTTTCCGAGACGATGTTCGTGCCCACCGCTTCGTGCAACACGGCAGATGCCGGCGCCAGCGCCTTTTCGATGTCCACCACGACGGGGAGTGGCTCGTACGCCACGCGCACCAGATCAAGTGCGTCTTCGGCGATGTAGCGATCCTCGGCGACCACGACCGCCACGGGCTCGCCGACATGGCGGACGCGGTCGACGGCAACGACCCAGTGCTGCATGGGCTGCTTGACCCCCACCACGAAGGGTTGAGCCCATGCTTTGACGTCTTCACCCGTCAGAACAGCCCGCACGCCAGGCAACAGGAGTGCCTTCTCGGTGTCGATGCCGAGGATGCGGGCGTGTGGGTGGGGCGAGCGCAGAACGGCGGCTTCGAGCGTGCCGGGGCGTGTGCCCAGGTCGTCGGCAAACGAGCCTCGGCCGTTGAGCAGGGCGTCGTCTTCCAGGCGCTCCATGCGCTGGCCAACCCACGCCTGTCGGGCGTCCCCCGTCCGTGAAGGATCTGCGTGCAATCTTGTCTCCTGCGCCGTCTGGCTGCTGTTTCATGTGATGCAGCGCCAGTGTCAGGAGAGAAGGTGGTTCGGTGTTACCGAACGAATCTGATCATTGATCTCAAGGTCGGGAAACTATCCCAGAAGTCTGATGACTTTCTGTTCGACGCTAGATTTCTTCGACACGCGGGTTCGACGGGGGCTCGAAGAGGTTCACTTTGCGGCGGTAGTCGCTGGGGGTGATGCCCAGGTGGGATCGAAAGAACCGGGAGAAGTGGCTGGGCGCGGAGAAGCCCAGATCGTGGGAGACGTCGCCCACGGCGTCTTGCGTCTGAGTCAGCCGTTGAACGGCTTCTTCAAAGCGAAGCACGTTGGCGTAGACAAGAGGCGTGACCTGCGTGTCGCGCTGAAAGAGGGTGAAGAAATGGGCTCTCGACAGGCCTGTGGCGGCCGCGAGCTTGTCCACGTCGAACTCGTGGGCGATATCCTGCCGCATGAGCGCAATCGCCTGACGGATGCGCGGGTCGATGGCCACCGGGGGTTTGCTTCGAAGAAGGCTCGAGAGGTCGCGCCAGCCTGTGTAGCTTTCAACCACCGAGATGACGAGATTGAAAAGCAGGTTCTCGAGTCGGCCGGGCGAGACTTCATCGTCCCACCAGAGTTCGAGGACAAACTCCTCTGCCATCTTGCGGGTCACGGGGCTCAGGCGGACGCAGCGCTGGGGGAAAAACCGGGGATGGGCCGACAGCGCGAGAGAGCGCTGAAGCTCAGCCAGCCAGCCGGGCTCGATGTAGAGCGCCAGGATCATGGTGCGCGAGTCAGGGGGGGCGTCGTGCTCGTAGGCATGGGGCTCCCAGGCATTCACGAGCACGGCCAGGTCGTCGGTGATCGGTGCCCGTTCACCCCTCACGACAAATGCGCTGTCTGCTCCACCGGCCTTGATGAGAATGTGGCAATGGTGATGGGCATGGGCCACCAGGGGTGCGTCCATGTCAAGCAGGGCCACACGTCCGAATCGGCCCTGGAAAATCTTGATGGCGGAAGACAATTTCACACTCCTGTGGGCCAGACGATACCGAGAGTTTGATTCGTTGAATAGTGAGGGAAAGCGATCGGGAAGAGCCCCTGGCCGAAGAGGGGTCGGCCTTGGGCACGCGGTGGCGGCTGTCGATCGCGCTGGCTGAAGGGGGCCGCCGCTTCAACGGGTGCTGGTTTCAGGCATCGCGCCAGGCCCGGGCGCGGTCAGCCAGAAAAAACATGGCCCTGGCGAGCAGGGCAATGTCTGTCCATTCAGAAAATCCCAGTCATCCTGACTGGCGGAAGCGGTGAGATTCGAACTCACGAACGGTTGCCCGTTGCCGGTTTTCAAGACCGGTGCAATCGACCACTCTGCCACGCTTCCCGGATCTGCCGGTTTTGATTTTGTCGACCTGTCTCGCTCCCTGGCGCCCCAGGCCGGCGGTTTTCAGGTCGGCTGAAACCGCTCGACCACGCCTGCGCAAGCGAGAGCAAGGCGGGATTTTAGCCTGCCCGCCGCCTCAGGCCGGCACGGGCTCCCGGGCTTCGCTGCGCAGCATGCCCCGGGTTTCGATGAATCGCACCACCTCGTCCACGCCCGCCAGGGTCTTGAGGTTGGTCATCACCCAGGGGCGGCGCGCGGCATCGGGGCGCATGCGCGCGGTGTCCGCCTTCATCACCTCCAGGTCGGCGCCCACGTGGGGCGCCAGGTCGGTCTTGTTGATGACGAAGAGGTCGCTCTTGGTGATGCCGGGGCCGCCCTTGCGCGGGATCTTCTCGCCTGCGGCGACGTCGATCACGTAGATCGTGAGGTCGCTGAGTTCGGGGCTGAAGGTGGCGGCCAGGTTGTCGCCGCCGCTTTCGATGAACACCACGTCGGCGTTCGGAAACTGGTCCAGCATGCGGTCGATGGCTTCGAGGTTGATCGAGGCGTCTTCGCGGATCGCGGTGTGCGGGCAGCCCCCGGTCTCCACGCCCATGATGCGTTCGGCCGGCAGCGCGCCGCTCACGGTGAGCAGGCGCTGGTCTTCCTTGGTGTAGATGTCGTTGGTGATGGCCACGAGGTCGTAGCGCTCCCGCATGGCCTTGCAGAGCATTTCCAGCAGCGTGGTCTTGCCCGAGCCGACCGGGCCACCAATGCCCACGCGCAAGGGGGGCAGGGTCTTGGTGCGGCGGGGGGTGTGGTGCAGGGCGGTGGTCATGGCTGTCTCTTGTGGTGGGGGCGCTCAGGAGCGGAAAAGGCGAGAGTATTGCGTTTCGTGGCGCGCGGAAAGAATCGCGAGCATGGGGCTGAAGGCCTGCCGGGCGTCGTCGCTCAGGGCCATGGCGTGGTCCACCGCATCGGGGATCTGCTGCGCCAGCCGCGCGAGCATGCGCTGGCCCGAGCTCTGGCCGAGCGGCACCGATTTGATGGCGGCCTGCACGAGGTTCTCGGCCCAGCCGAAGGCATAGCCCACCAGGCTGTCGCGCACGCTGGCCTGCGCGCTCGCGGCGGCACAGGCGCAGGCCACCGGGTAGGTGGGCGGGTTCAGGTCGGCGGCCTGCAACTGCTCGAACACGCCCGCGCCCAGCTCGCCGAGCTGTCGCGCCCACTCGAGCAGCGAGCGCCCCATCTGCTCGGTCTGCAGGCGGAACTCCAGCGTTTCGCGGGTCTGCAGCACCCAGTGATTCAGCTCGCGCACGCGGGGCAGGTCGTGGTGGCGCCAGGCAGGGATGGCCTGGGCCGCCACCGCGAGGTCGCTGCGCGCCAGGCCCAGGTGCAGCTGGTCGGTGAGCCAGGCGGCCGCGCTGGCTTCGTCGTGCACCAGGCCCGCGTCCACGGCGGCCTCCAGGCCCTCGGAATAGGAGAAGCCGCCCACGGGCAGCGCGGGCGAGGCCAGCCACAGGATCTGCAGCAGGCTGGCGGCAGAGCGCTCGGGCACCGAGTGGCCCGCGTCAGCCGTGGTCATGTCCGTGGTGGTGATCGTGGCCGTGGCTGTGGTGGTGGCCGTGCCCGTGCGCATGGTTGGCGTGGCCCGCGCCCTGGGCGCCATAGGCACCGCCCTCGGGCTCGAAGGGCTCGCGGACCTCCACCACGGTGAGGTGCATGGCGCGCAGCATGTCGGCCAGCACGTGGTCGGGTTCGATCTTGAGGTGGTCGGGCCGCAGCTCGATCGGCACGTGCCGGTTGCCGAGGTGGTAGGCCGCGCGCATCAGATCGAAAGCCTGGTCTTGCGCGGGGTGGTCGGGGCAGGCGGTGATGCGCAGCACCGGCTGCGGCGCGGCAACCACGCGCAGCAGCGAACCGTCCTGCGTGAGCAGCACGTCGCCGCCGCGCACCACGGTGCCGCGCGGCAGGAACACCCCCACATGCCGCTCGTCGGTCGTCGTGGCGTCGAAACGGCTTTTCTGGCGGATGTCCCAGTCCAGCACCAGCTGTGCCGCGCGCTGCACCAGCGGCCTGGCGAGGCCCTGGCCTTGGGGGATGAGCTTGGAGACTTGCAGCATCGCGGCGCTCAGAACAGGAAATAGCGCTGCGCCATCGGCAGGCGCGTGGCGGGTTCGCAGGTGAGCAGCACGCCGTCGGCGCGCACCGCGTAAGTCTGCGGGTCGATCTCCATCTTCGGCAGCAGGGCGTTGTGCACCATGTGGGCCTTGGTCACGCCCCGCACGCCCTGCACGGCCGACAAGGTCTTCTGCAGGCCGTAGCGTTCGCCCACGCCGGCCTTGAGGCCGGCCTGCGAGACGAAGGTCAGGCTGCTCTTCGCGGTGGCACCACCGAAGCTGCCGAACATGGGCCGGTAGTGCACCGGCTGCGGCGTGGGGATGGATGCGTTGGGGTCGCCCATGGCGGCCAGCGCGATGCTGCCGCCCTTGAGCACCAGCGCCGGCTTCACGCCGAAGAAGGCGGGCTTCCACACCACCAGGTCGGCCCACTTGCCCACTTCCAGCGAGCCGACGATGTGCGAAATGCCGTGCGCGATGGCCGGGTTGATCGTGTACTTGGCGATGTAGCGCTTGACGCGGAAGTTGTCGTGGCGCGAGCTGTCCTCGGGCAGGGTGCCGCGCTGGCTCTTCATCTTGTCGGCCGTCTGCCAGGTGCGGATGATGACCTCGCCCACGCGGCCCATGGCCTGGCTGTCGCTGCTCATCATGCTGATGGCGCCCAGGTCGTGCAGGATGTCCTCGGCCGCGATGGTCTCGCGGCGGATGCGGCTCTCGGCGAAGGCCAGGTCTTCGGCGATGCCCGCGTCCAGGTGGTGGCAGACCATGAGCATGTCCACGTGCTCGTCCAGCGTGTTGACGGTGTAGGGCATGGTCGGGTTGGTGGACGAGGGCAGGAAGTTGGCCTCGCCGACCACGCGCAGGATGTCGGGCGCGTGGCCGCCACCGGCGCCCTCGGTGTGGAAGGCGCAGAGGCTGCGGCCCTTGGTGGCCGCGATGGTGTTCTCCACGAAGCCCGATTCGTTGAGCGTGTCGCTGTGGATGGCGACCTGCACGTCGGCCTCTTCGGCCACGCCCAGGCAGGTGTCGATGGCCGCGGGGGTGGTGCCCCAGTCCTCGTGCAGCTTCAGGCCGATCACGCCCGCGTCCACCTGCTCGTGCAGCGCGGCGGGCAGGCTGGCGTTGCCCTTGCCCAGGAAGCCCAGGTTCATCGGCAGGCCGTCGGCGGCCTGGAGCATGCGCTCGATGTGCCAGGGGCCGGGCGTGCTGGTGGTGGCCAGGGTGCCCGTGGCCGGGCCGGTGCCGCCGCCGAGCATGGTGGTCACGCCCGAGGTCAGTGCCTCGTCCACCTGCTGCGGGCAGATGAAGTGGATGTGGCTGTCGATGCCGCCGGCCGTGACGATGTGGCCTTCGCAGCTGATGACCTCGGTACCCGGGCCGATCACGATGTCCACGCCGGGCTGGGTGTCGGGGTTGCCGGATTTCCCGATGGCGACGATGCGCCCGCCTTTCAGACCGATGTCGGCCTTGACGATGCCCCAGTGGTCGATGATCACCGCGTTGGTCATCACCGTGTCCACGGCGCCTTCGGCGCGCGTGCGCTGGCTTTGCGCCATGCCGTCGCGGATGGTCTTGCCGCCGCCGAATTTCACTTCTTCACCATAGCCGCCGGCGGCCAGGGTGTGGTCCTTCTCGATCTCGATCACCAGGCCGGTGTCGGCCAGGCGCAGGCGGTCGCCGACGGTGGGGCCGAACATGTTGGCATAGGCGCTGCGGGGGATGCTTGCCATGGGCTGTCTTTCAGAGGGCGCTTTGGGTCAGGCCACGAAAGCCGTACACGATGCGGTCGCCCGCGTAGTCCACCAGCTCGACGGTGCGCTGCTGGCCGGGCTCGAACCGCACGGCGGTGCCACTGGCGATGTTCAGCCGCATGCCGCGCGCGGCGGCCCGGTCGAAGTCGAGCGCGCCGTTGGTTTCGGCGAAGTGGTAGTGCGAGCCGACCTGGATCGGGCGGTCGGCGCCGTTCTTCACCACCAGGGTGATCGTGCGCCGGCCGGGGTTGAGCGGGTGGTCGCCCGCGTCGGTGAAGAGTTCGCCGGGGACCATGGCTTCAGCCCGCCAGCAGGGACCAGCCCATGTTCAGGCCCATCAGCGCCACCAGGCCGCCGGCCACGCGCGGCAGCCAGTGGTTGGCGCGCTTCAGGCCCAGGCCCATGCCGATGCCCACCGCGTGCAGCACGGCCGTGCCCAGCACCATGCCGGCCAGGGCCGCGCCATCGGCCAGCTCCTGCCCGTGCGCCGCGCCGTGGAACAGCGCAAAGGTCCCCACCAGCACCGCGCCCGCCGCCTCGGGCAGCTTCACCTGCGCGGCCAGCAGCAGGCCCACCACCAGCATGGAGGCCGCGATCATGGGCTCGATGGCTGGGAAGGCCACGCCCGCCTGCGCCATCAGCGCGCCGGCCAGCAGCAGGGTCGCGAACGACAGCGGCGCGAGCCACAGGCGCTTCGTGGTCATGGCGCTCCACACCCCCACGGCCAGCATGGCCGCAAGGTGGTCCAGCCCGGTGATGGGGTGCAGGAAGCCGGTGAGCAGACCACCGTGGTCGTGCGCATCGCCCACATGCGCGAAGGCGGAGAACGACAGGGCGGCGAGCGAAAGCGTGAGCAGGTGTTTGAGCTTCATGTTCATTTCTTTGAAAAGTGTCCGGTGTGAAGTGCCTTGTCCTGGAGTGCCGCGGAACCGGCTTTGCCGGGCCGCAGGCGCCGCCCCCTTGAGGGGGACGCGCGCAGCGCGGCGGGGGTGTTTCATGTGATCGGCTGATGCACCGTGACGAGTTTCGTGCCGTCCGGGAAAGTGGCTTCCACCTGGATGTCCGGGATCATCTCGGCGATGCCGTCCATCACGTCGGCGCGGGTGAGCACGCTGCGGCCTTCGCTCATCAGCTGCGCCACGGTCTTGCCGTCGCGCGCGCCCTCCATCACGGCCGCGCTGATCAGCGCCACCGACTCGGGGTAGTTGAGCTTGAGGCCGCGCGCCTTGCGCCGCTCGGCCAGCAAGGCGGCGGTGAAGATCAGCAGCTTGTCTTTCTCTCGGGGCGTGAGTTCCATGGTGGTGCGCGATCGTCAAGGGAGCCTGAGCATACAAGTTGCCCTGGAATCAGCAATTCCCGTGCCCCAGGCCTGGCGTGGCATGAAAGCTGCGAAATCCCGGTGTGAACCCCGCCGTACCCCCACCGTCCTGCCCGCCCGCCAGCGCCCCGCTGCCGGCCGGGCAGGACGCGCCGCAGCGCATCATCAAGGTGCGCCGCGACTACAACAGCTGGGTCGGCAGCGAGACCATGGAGGACTATGCGCTGCGCTACACGCCGCAGCGTTTCCGCAAGTGGAGCGAATGGCGGGTGGCCAACACCGCGTTCGGTGCCGCCTCCTTCCTGATCCTGGAAGCCGTGGGCGCCACGCTGCTGGTGCAGTACGGCTTCGTCAACGCCGCGCTGGCCATCCTCTGCACCGGCCTCATCATCTTCCTCGGTGGCCTGCCCATCAGCGTCTATGCCGCGCGCCACGGGGTGGACATGGACCTGCTCACGCGCGGCGCGGGCTTTGGTTACATCGGCTCCACCATCACCTCGCTGATCTACGCTTCCTTCACCTTCATCTTCTTCGCGCTCGAAGCGGCGGTGATGGCCTACGCGCTGGAGCTCGCGCTCGACATCCCGCCCGCCTGGGGTTACCTGATCTGCGCGCTGGTGGTCATCCCCCTCGTGACGCACGGCGTCTCCGTCATCAGCCGCTTCCAGGTCTGGACCCAGCCGCTGTGGGTCGTGATGATGGTGGTGCCTTTTGGGGCGGTGGCCTGGATGGCGCCCGAGATCTTCACCAACGTGGTGCGGTACGGGGGCGAATCTGGTGCGGGCGCGGTGTTCGACTGGCACCTGTTTGGTGCGGCGCTCACGGTGGGCATCGCGCTGATCACGCAGATGGGCGAGCAGGCCGACTACCTGCGCTTCATGCCCGCGAAGGAGCCCGGCCACGCGCTGCGCTGGTGGCTGGGCGTGCTGGCCGGCGGGCCGGGCTGGGTGGTGCTGGGCGTGGTCAAGATGCTGGGCGGTGCGCTGCTGGCCTACCTGGCCATCAGCCACATGGTGCCGCCCGAACGCGCGGTGGACCCCAACCAGATGTACCTCGCCGCCTACGAGTTCGTGTTCGCCGACTACGGCTGGGCGGTCGCGGCCACGGCGCTGTTCGTGGTGGTCTCGCAGCTCAAGATCAACGTCACCAACGCCTACGCGGGCTCGCTGGCCTGGAGCAATTTCTTCTCGCGCATCACGCACAGCCACCCGGGCCGCGTGGTCTGGGTGGTGTTCAACACGCTGATCGCCTTCATGCTGATGGAAATGAACGTGTTCCAGGCATTGGGCGAGGTGCTCGGCCTGTACTCCAACATCGCCATCGCCTGGATCATGGCCGTGGTGGCCGACCTGGTCATCAACAAGCCGCTGGGCTGGTCGCCCAAGGGCATCGAGTTCAAGCGCGCCTACCTGTACGACATCAACCCCGTCGGCGTGGGCGCCATGGGCCTGGCCTCGGCGCTGTCCATCGTGGCCCACATGGGCCTGCTGGGGCCGACGGCGCAGGCGTTCTCGGCGCTGATCGCGATGGCGACGGCGCTGATCACCGCGCCGATCATCGCGTGGTTGACTCAGGGGCGTTACTACATCGCCAGAAGCGGTGGAGAGGTGCCTCCAGGCGCACCGCGGATCTGGCTCCGCCAGGCCGCCAGTGCGGCCCCCCTTCAGGGGGGTGACGCCGCAGGCGGCGCGGGGGGTGTTGTCCAGACCTGCGTGATCTGTGAACGTGAGTACGAAGCGCCCGACATGGCGCACTGTCCTGCGTACCAGGGCCATATCTGCTCGCTGTGCTGCACGCTCGACGCGCGCTGCGGCGACCTCTGCAAGCCGCATGCGCGCCTGTCCGAGCAGTGGATGGGTGCCTTGCGCCGCGTGCTGCCGCGCCGCGTCTGGCCTTACCTCGAAGCGGGCCTGGCGCACTACCTGCTGCTCATGATGATCGTGGCGCCGGTGCTCGCCGCCGTGCTCGGCCTGCTCTACCGGCAGGAGGTGGAAGGCCTGGCCCAGGGCCTGGGCGTGGCGGCCAACACCTCGCTGCTCGACGCCGCGCTGCGCTCGGGCTTCGTGCGCGTTTACGCGGTCCTGCTGCTCATCGCCGCCACCGTGGCCTGGTGGCTGGTGCTGGCGCACAAGAGCCGCGAGGTGGCGCAGGAAGAATCGAACCGGCAGACGCGGTTGCTGATGCAGGAAATCGAGTCGCACCAGCGCACCGATGAGGCCTTGCAGCAGGCGCGCCGCGCGGCCGAGCAGGCCAACCAGGCCAAGACGCGCTACATCTCCACCATCAGCCACGAGCTGCGCACGCCGCTCAACAGCATCCTGGGTTATGCGCAACTGCTGCAGGAAGACCCCGGCGTGGCGCCGCACCGCGCGCAGGCCATCCGCGTGATCCACCGGGGCGGCGAACACCTGCTCTCGCTGATCGAGGGCACGCTGGACATCGCGCGCATCGAATCCGGCAAGCTCGCGCTGGACGTGCGGCCCATGGCGTTTGCCGACGCCATGCGCGAGGTGGCCAGCATGTTCGAGCTGCAGGCGGCGGCCAAGGGCCTGCGCTTCTCGTTCGACACCGGCAGCCGCCTGCCCGACACCGTGCGCGCCGACGAGAAGCGCCTGCGCCAGATTCTCATCAACCTGCTGGGCAACGCGGTGAAGTTCACGCGCAGCGGCGAGGTGCGGCTGCGCGTGGCGCACGCGCGCGAGATGGCGCAGTTCGAGGTGCACGACACCGGGCCCGGCATGAACCCGCAGGACCTGGACCGGGTGTTCGAACCGTTCGCGCGCGGGCAGGGCGAGGCGGCCGCCCACGGCGCGGCCACCGGCACCGGCCTGGGCCTGACCATCGCCAAGATGCTCGCCGACCTCATGGGCGGCGAGATGACGGTGCGCAGCACCCCGGGCCAGGGCTCGGTGTTCACCGTGCGCCTGTTCCTGCCTGAGCTGCACGGCGTGCAGCTGCCGGCGCCCGCCGCCTTGCCGCAGCACGCTGGCTACCAGGGCGTTCGCCGCCGCGTGCTGGTGGTGGACAACGAGGAGGCCGACCGCGAGCTGCTGGCGCGCTGGCTCGCGCCGCTGAGCTTCGAGGTGATGCTGGCCACCAGCGGCCACGACGCGCTGGCCCTGCTCGACGGCCTGCAGCCCGGCGAGCCCGGTGCGCCGCACGCGGTCTTCATGGACTTGGCCATGCCCGGCATCGACGGCTGGGAAACGCTGCGCCGGCTGCGCGCGCGCGGCTGGGGCACGGTGCCGATGGCCATCGTCTCGGCCAATGCCTTCGACAAGGGCCTGCAGGCCGAGGAGGAGGGCGACCTCGGCCACCGCCCGCAGGACTTCTTCGTCAAACCCGTGCGGCGCGAGGACCTGCTGGCCTGGCTCGGCCAGCGCCTGTCTTTGGCGTGGATCACCGAGGCCGCGACCGAGCGGGCATCGGTGCCGATGGCCGCCGCCGCGCCCGCCACGCGCGACGAACTCGAACCCCTGCTGGAACTGGTGCGCCTGGGCTACTACAAGGGCATCGTGCAATGGCTCGACGACTGGGTGCAGCGCCGCCCCGAGCAGGCCGTGTTCGCGCAGGGCCTTCGCACGCTGGCGCGCGAATTCCGCTTTGAAACCATTGAACAGCAACTGCTGCAACACCATGTCGCACCCGGTTGAAACCCCGGCGCCATCGACCGCGCGGCCCCTGACGGACGCGCTGGTGGTGCTCATCGTGGACGACGTGCCCGACAACGTCGCGCCCCTGCACGACGCGCTGGACGAAGCGGGCTACACCGTGCTCGTGGCGCTGGACGGCGAGAGCGCCATCCGCCGCGCCACCCAGGCCCTGCCCGACGTGGTGCTGCTCGACGCCGTGATGCCCGGCCTGGACGGCTTCGAGGTCGCGCGCCGGCTCAAGGCGCAGCCGGCCACGGCGCACATCCCCATCATTTTCATGACGGGCCTGACCGACACCGAGCACCTGGTGGCCGCGCTCGACGCGGGCGGGGCCGACTACGTGACCAAGCCCATCAAGCCGCGCGAGGTGATGGCGCGCATGGGCGTGCACCTGCGCACCGCGCGCCATGCGCGCCAGGGCGCGGTGGAACGCAGCCAGGCGCGCAACGCGCTCGACGCCTTCGGCTACGCCACCATCACCGTGCGCGAGCGCGACGGCCGCCTGATGTGGCAGACGCCGCTGGCGCGCGACCTGTTGCGCCACCACTGCGGCACCGAGGCGCCCACCACGCCGCCGGCCGTGCTGCAATGGCTGCGCCGCCACCTCGGCGAGGCGCTGGCGCAGCGCGAGCCACCGCGCCTCACGCTGGAGAACGGCCCGCGCCGCCTCACCTTCCGCCTGCACCAGTGCGTGGGCGACGAGGTCAACGGCGAGGGTGGCGACTGGCTCATCGTGATGCAGGAAACCTCGGACGCCAGCGTGCTCGCCGGCCTGGCCGCCGCCTTCGGCCTCACGGCGCGCGAGGCCGAGGTGCTGTACTGGGTGGTCAAGGGCAAGATCAACCGCGACATCGGCGACATCCTGGGCGCCAGCCCGGCCACGGTGAAGAAGCACCTGGAGCGCATCCACGCCAAGCTCGGCGTGGAGACGCGCACCGCCGCCGCCGCCATGGCCCTCCAACGGGTGCCCCAACTGCAGCCGCAGCACGGCAGCTGAACCGCCCCGGCGGGATCGGAGGAAAATGGCGTTTCGGCGCCTATTCCTCCCCGATGCGACTGCGAACCAAGATCCTCCTGCTGGCCATCCTGCCGCTGCTGGCCTCGCTCGTGCTCATCGCGCTGGCCGTGCAGCACCAGGAGCGCGATCTGGCGAAGCGCGAATACGCCCTGGTGGAGCGCACCTACCTGGAGGCGCGGCGCGCCGAGCTGCGCAACTACGTGGCCCTGGCCGCCAGCACCGTGCAGCCGCTGTACGACCGGGGCGGCAACGACGCGGCGGACCGCGATCAGGCGCTGCGCCTGCTGGCTTCGCTGGACTACGGCCGCGACGGTTATTTCTTCGTCTACGACCTGCAGGGCCGCGTGCTCATGCACTCGCGCCAGCCCGAACTGGTGGGGCAGAACCTGTGGGAGCTGCGCGACCCGCAGGGCCGGCCCACCATTCAGCGGCTGATCGCCCAGGCGCGGGCCGGTGGCGGTTTCGTGGACTACCTGTGGCGCCAGCCTTCCAGCGGGAAGGACACGCCCAAGCTGGGTTATGTGATGGCCTACGAGCGCTGGGGCTGGATGCTGGGCACCGGGCTCTACCTCGACGGCATCCAGGCCACGCTCACGCGCATCGAAGGCGAGGCCAACCGCAACATCGCCACCACCCTGCTGTGGATCGCTGGCATCGCGGTGTTCGGCATCGCGCTGATCAGCGCCAGCGGCCTGGCGCTGAACCTGAGCGAGCACCGCGTGGCCGAGAACAAGCTGCGCCTGCTGGCGCGGCAGGTGCAGCAGTCGCAGGAAGACGAGCGTGCCCGCCTCGCGCGCGAGCTGCACGACGGCATCAGCCAGACCCTGGTGTCCACCAAGCTGCTGGTGGAGGCCGGGGCGGATACCCGCGACCCCGAGCCGCTGGAGAAGGCGCTGCAAGGGCTCAACCACACCCTGTTGGAAGTGCGCCGCATCTCGCACGCCCTGCGCCCGGCGCTGCTCGACACCCTGGGCCTGCCCGCCGCGCTGCAGCACCTGGGCCAGGAGTTCGAGGACGCCAGCGGCCTGCCGGTGGCGGTGCGCATCGAAGGGACCGAGCGCGAACTGCCCGACGAGGTGAAGACCGCGCTGTTCCGCGTGGCGCAGGAGAGCCTGACCAACGTGGCCAAGCACGCGCAGGCCAGACAGGTGGAGCTGATGCTGACCTTCGGGCCAGGCAGCACCGTGCGCATGAGCGTCACCGACGACGGCCAGGGCTTCGACAGCTCGGCTGTGCACCTGCACCCCGAGCGCGGCATCGGCCTGCGCAACATGCGCGAGCGACTCGCCGCGATCGGTGGCCGCTTGCAGATCCAGTCCGAACCCGGCCATGGCACCCAGATAGAAGCATCGATATGAACGAAACGATCCGCATCCTTCTGGTCGACGACCACCCCATGGTGCGCGAGGGGTTGCGCGCGCGCCTCTCCAGCGTGCCGCAGCTGGCGGTGGTGGGGGAGGCCGGCGATGCCGCCGAGGCGATGCGCCTGCTCGACGGCCTGGCGGTGGACGTGGTGCTGCAGGACGTGGGTCTGAAGGACGGCAACGGCATCGACCTGGCGCAGGCCATGCTGGCGCGCTGGTCCGGTTTGTGCGTGCTCATGTTCAGCATGTACGACAACCCCGAGTACGTGCAGCGCGCCCTGCAGGCCGGTGCGCGCGGTTACGTGCTCAAGGACGCGCCGGCCGGCGAGATCGTGGCCGCCATCGAAGCCGTGGTGGCCGGCGGCACCTTCCTCAGCCCGGGGGTGTCGCGCCGGCTGTTCCGCCACCAGGCGCCGCGCCCGCTGCTCACCCCGCGTGAGAGCCAGATCCTGAGCGCGCTGGGTCGGGGCGAATCCAGCAAGCAGATCGCCAAGGCGCTGGACCTGAGCGTGCGCACCGTCGAGACGCACCGCCAGAGCATCAAGCGAAAACTGGAGCTCGACGGCCAGGCCGAGCTCATCAAGTACGCCGTCGAGCACGCCCGCGAAATCCCCTGATAGGTAGTTCCACCTAAGTGTTGCCACGCGGTCCGGCGCGCGGTGCAACGGATGTGCGTGCGCGCGCGCTTGCCGATACTGCCCGTCGCACGGCGGCCCGATCGGCGAGGCCGCGGCACAAGAGGAGACAAGCATGTCTGGACTGGGTCGCCACCTGGGGTGGTTTTTCGTGGCCGTGCTGGGCGCTTTCGCGCTCGCGGCCGTGGCGCTGGGACGGGGTGAAGCCGTCAGTGCCCTCTGGGTGGTGGTCGCTTCGGTCTGCGTCTACCTCATTGCCTACCGCTACTACAGCCTGTTCCTGGCCACCAAGGTGTTCGGCCTGGACGGCACGCGCATGACGCCGGCCTGGCGCCACAACGACGGACTGGACTACGTGCCCACGCACAAGTACGTGCTGTACGGCCACCACTTCGCCGCCATCGCCGGGGCCGGCCCGCTGGTGGGCCCGGTGCTGGCCGCGCAGATGGGCTACCTGCCCGGTCTGCTGTGGATCCTGGCCGGTGTGGTGTTTGCCGGCGCGGTGCAGGACTTCATCGTGCTGTTCATCTCCACGCGCCGCGACGGCCGCTCCTTGGGCGACCTGATCAAGCAGGAGATGGGCACCGTGCCCGGCCTGATCGCGCTGTTCGGCGCCTTCATGATCATGATCATCATCCTCGCGGTGCTGGCGCTGATCGTGGTGAAGGCGTTGGCCGAATCACCCTGGGGCACCTTCACCGTGGCGGCCACCATCCCGGTGGCGCTGTTCATGGGCGTGTACCTGCGCTTCATCCGGCCTGGGCGCATCGGCGAGGTCTCCATCATCGGCTTCGTGCTGCTGATGCTGGCCATCGTGGGCGGCCAGTGGGTGCACGAGAGCCCGGAATGGGCGCCGCTGTTCACCTACGACGGCAAGGCCCTGACCTGGATGCTGATCGGCTACGGCTTCGTCGCCGCCTCCATTCCCGTGTGGCTGCTGCTGGCACCGCGCGACTACCTCTCCACCTTCCTCAAGATCGGCACCATCGTCGCGCTGGCCGTCGGCATCGTCGTCGTCGCGCCGCCGCTGCAGATGCCGGCGGTCACGCAGTTCGCGGCCGGCAACGGCCCGGTGTGGTCGGGCAACCTGTTCCCCTTCCTGTTCATCACCATCGCCTGTGGCGCGGTGTCGGGCTTTCACGCGCTGATCTCCTCCGGCACCACGCCCAAGATGCTGGACAACGAGGTCAACGCGCGCTTCATCGGCTACGGCGGCATGCTGGCCGAGTCCTTCGTCGCCGTGATGGCGCTGGTGGCGGCTTCGTGCATCGAACCCGGCATCTACTTCGCGATGAACAGCCCGGCCGCCCTGGTCGGCAGCACGCCCGAGACGGTGGCGCAGACCCTGTCCACCTGGGGCTTCGTGATCACGCCCGAGATGCTGGTGCAGACCGCCAAGGACGTGGGCGAGAACACCATCCTGGCGCGCGCTGGCGGCGCACCCACGCTGGCCGTGGGCATGGCGCACATCCTGCACCAGGTGGTGGGCGGCCAGGCCATGATGGCCTTCTGGTACCACTTCGCCATCCTGTTCGAGGCCCTGTTCATCCTGACGGCGGTGGACGCCGGCACGCGCGCCGGCCGCTTCATGCTGCAGGACCTGATGGGCAGCTTCGTGCCCGCGCTCAAGCGCACCGACTCGCTGCCCGCCAACCTGATCGCCACCGGCCTGTGCGTGGCGGCCTGGGGCTACTTCCTGTACCAGGGCGTGGTCGATCCGCTGGGTGGCATCAACACCCTGTGGCCGCTGTTCGGCATCGCCAACCAGATGCTCGCCGCCGTGGCGCTGATGCTGGGCACGGTGGTGCTGTTCAAGATGAAGAAAGACCGTTACGCCTGGGTCACCATCGTGCCGGCCATCGTGCTGCTGGTCTGCACGCTCACCGCAGGCTGGCTCAAGATCTTCTCGGCCGACGTGAAGGTGGGCTTCCTGTCCAACGCCAACCGCTACGCCGACGCGATCCAGCAGGGCACGCTGCTCGCGCCGGCCAAGAGCGCGGCCGAGATGTCGCGCGTCGTGTTCAACAACCGCCTGGACGCCGTGCTCTGCGCGCTGTTCATGTTCGTGGTGATCAGCGTGCTGTTCTACAGTGTGAAGAGCGTGCTCAAGGCCCGCGCCGAGCGCAGGCCCACGGTGGCCGAAACGCCGTACCAGGCCTTGCCCGAAGGCGCGGTCGCCCGTGGCTGACACCGCCACCACCGGCGGCGGCCTGCTCGAAGACCTCGGGCGGGCCGGCCGCTACCTCACGCAGAGCTTCCGGCTCATGGTGGGGGTGCCGGATTACGGCAGCTACGTGGCCCACATGAAGGCCACGCACCCCGACCAGGAGCCGATGAACTACGAGGCGTTCTTCCGCGAGCGCCAGGCCGCGCGGTATGGGTCTGCCACGGGGCGCTGCTGCTGAGACGGGGTTATGCGGATGGTGCTGCCAGGGCCGCAGGTATGAAGCCTTCATCGGTCAGTGCGCGCACCACACCGCGCAGCAGCATGTTGTGACTGAACCCGATGCTGTATTGGCGGGCGTTGGGCTTGATGGGTTGTAACATGCCGCTTTCCACCAGTTTTCGTATCTGATAGGTCCGTTGGTTGGCATTGAGGTCGGGCATCGCCGTCTCCAGGTCGGCGGCTTTGACCGTACCGGCCTTGACCGTGGTGATCAGTATGGCTTGCTCCAGAGCGGTGATCAGTTGCCGTTCTCGTGCATGAAGGACCGCAGGAAGCAACACTTTGGTCTGGAGATGATCGTAGTCGGCAAGCCGGTCTACCTTGGTCATTTCGTCACGCACGCCGCTTAGCACGTAAACGCACCAACGCTCCAATGCCTCATCCGTTCCTGTGTCGGCCTCGCCAAGACAGGCGTAGTACACGTTCCGGTTGGCGCAGAACACAGCGGCCGGGTTGAGCAGGCGACCGACTTCGTTCACGCGGAAGCCGTACTTGATGAGCATGGCGTAAGTGAGCAAGCGCACGACCCGACCATTTCCGTTTCCGAAGGGATGGATCCATGCAAAGCGATGGTGGGCCAGTGCCACCTTCATCAAATCGTATTTGGGAGGATCCGCTCGGTTGATGAACGTCACCAGCTCTGTCATGTATTCGGCAACCTGAGCGGCATCGGGTGGCAGGTGCTGGGCCTGTGCGATCTTCACTGGCCCAGGGCGATAGGCTCCTGGATTCGCGTCGCCTTCTCGGCTCAAGCCATTCACCGTGGTGGCGTGTAGGCCGCGCAACAGATGCTCGGTGATGGGAGCGCCGGGTTCCAGGCTGTCGTCCACTTGTTGCATCGCACGCTCGATGTTGGCGATTTCCTCCAGTTGTTCCGCCTGATTCGGATCGTCCAGCATCTTGGCCTCCACATAGTCTGCCAAGGTGGTGTGGTTTCCTTCAATCCGGGCGGAAGCCAAGCTCTCCAGCAAATGAAAAACCTGCTTCAACTGCAGAAACACGGTCCATGGTGTGGTGCTCTGGAGTTGCAGCCGTCGCAGGTACTCCAGGTCTGTCAGTACATCCAGCAGCGGCGAAGCAAAAGACGGATTCAGCAAGCGCAAAGCATGGTGGGTGAACTGAGGCATGGGTGTTTGGGTTTCTGGAATACCGTGGTGGATTATCTGGATTTTATTTTGAAAAATCGTTTATTGAT
>JAGKSX010000035.1 GCA_018993155.1 Hydrogenophaga sp. | reverse complement strand
GCTGCTGCCGCAGCCCTGTCGTTCAGCGCCCAGGCGCAATCGGCCAAGCCCGATCTGGCCAAGGGCAGCGCCATGTACGGTCAGGTCTGCGTGGCCTGCCACGCGGCGGACGGCAACTCGACCACGCCGGCCAACCCGAAACTGGCGCAACAGCACCCCGAGTACCTCGTCAAGCAGTTGCAGGAATACAAATCGGGCAAGCGCGACAACGCCATCATGAAGGGCTTCGCTTCGGCCCTGTCCGACGCCGACATGCGCAACATTGCCTATTGGCTGGCCGATCAGAAGGCCAAGGGCGGCGCCGCCACCGACAAGGACTTGGTGCGCCTGGGTGAACGCATCTACCGCGGCGGGATCGCCGACCGCCAGATCGCCGCCTGCGCCGGCTGCCACAGCCCCAACGGCGCCGGCATTCCCGCGCAGTACCCGCGCCTGTCGGGCCAGCAGGCGGAGTACACCGCCACGCAGCTCAAGCACTTCCGCGACGGCACCCGCAAGAACAACGCGCAGATGGCCGGTGTGGCCGCCAAGATGAACGACCGCGAAATCCAGGCGGTGTCGGACTACATCGCCGGCCTGCGCTGATTGACTTTCAAGGGGCACAAGCCCCTCGTGCCCGGCCGGGATATAAGCCGACAATAATATTTGCCGGCACAATGCCATAAACCCCGTCGGGCGTTGAACCGCCAGCCAAAAAACACATCACATCAGGGCGCGTTCCGGGACTTCCGGGGCCGCCCTTTTTTGCTGCACCGTTCTGCCCTCATTCCTCCATGACCGTCTCCACCCAAGGCCTGCAAATTCGCACCGGCTCGCGCATCGTCAGCGAGCTGGTGGAGTTGCTGTCGTCGATGCGGTTTGCCATTTCGTTGCTCACCGTGATCTGCATCGCGTCGGTGATCGGCACGGTGGTCAAACAGCACGAACCTTTCATCAACTACGTCAACCAGTTCGGGCCTTTCTGGGCCGACGTGTTTGCCAGCGCGAACCTGTACTCGGTCTACAGCGCGTGGTGGTTCCTGTTGATCCTCGCGTTTCTGGTCGTCAGCACCAGCTTGTGCATCGCCCGCAACACGCCCAAGATCTTTGCCGACCTCAAGGCCTACAAGGAAAACATCCGCGAGCAGAGCCTGAAGGCTTTTCCGCACCGTGCCGAGGGTGAGTTGGGCGAAGCGCCCGAGGCCGCGGCGAACCGCATCGGCCAGACCCTGCTGGGATCGGGCTGGAAGGTCAAGCTGCAGTCGCGCACCACCCCGGCAGGCGCCGGCTGGATGGTGGCGGCCAAGGCCGGTGCGGCCAACAAGATCGGTTACCTCGCGGCGCACAGCGCCATCGTGCTGGTGTGCATTGGCGGTCTGCTCGATGGCGACCTGATGGTGCGCGCGCAGACCTGGTTCAACGGCAAGACGCCCTTCATGGGTGGCGGCCTGATCGCCGATGTACCGGCCCAGCACCGGCTCTCGGCCAGCAACCCCACCTTCCGCGGCAACCTGCTGGTGACCGAGGGCACGACGGCGGGCACGGCCATCCTCGCGCAGCCCCAGGGTGTGCTGCTGCAGGACCTGCCGTTCTCGGTCGAGCTCAAGAAGTTCATCGTCGAGTACTACGACACCGGCATGCCCAAGCTGTTCGCCAGCGAGATCGTGATCCACGACAACGAGACCGGCGAAAGCAAGGAAGCGCGGGTGGAGGTGAACCACCCCGCCAGCCACCGCGGCATCAACATCTACCAGTCCAGCTTCGATGACGGCGGCTCGCGCGTGAAGCTGCAGGCCGTGCCGCTGAACGGGCCCACGCGGCCGTTCGAGATCGAAGGCACCATCGGCAGCTCGACCGCACTGAGCAATGGCGACGACAAGCTCACGCTGGAGTACACCGGCCTGCGCGTGATCAACGTGGAGAACTTCGCCACCAGCAACGCCGCCGACGGCGTCGATGTGCGCAAGGTGGATCTTCGGGGCTCGATCGAAAGCCGCCTGGGCTCGGGCCACAAGACCGCGACGGAGAAGACGCTGCGCAACGTGGGGCCGAGCGTGTCTTACAAGCTGCGGGATGCGGCTGGTCAGGCGGTGGAGTACCACAACTACATGCTGCCGGTGGAGATCGACGGCGCGCGCGTGTACCTGCTGGGCCTGCGCGAGACGCCGGCCGAACCGTTCCGCTACCTCCGCATTCCCGTGGACGACAAGGATGGCCTCGACGGTTTCGTGCGCCTGCGCGCCGCCTTGGGCGACCCGCAGTTGCGCGATCTGGCGGTGCGCCGTTACGCGGCCTCGGCGGTGGAAGACGGCCGCCCAGAGCTGGCCGAAGCCTTGGCGGCCTCGGCAACGCGCGCCCTGGGCTTGTTTGCCGGTGCCGAGTCGGTGAACGCGCCTGGCGTGCAACCGGTGGCGGCCAACGGCACCACCGACAAGCCCATTCGCGGAGGCCTGCAGGCCGTCTCGGCCTTCCTTGAAAACAACGTGCCGTCCGCCGAGCGCGAGCGCGCGAGCGATGTGCTGGTGCGCATCCTCAACGGCACGCTGTTCGAGCTGATGCAGATCAGCCGCGAGCGCGCTGGCCTGCCGCCGCTGGAACGCAGCGAGGCCACGCAGCAGTTCATGTCGCAGTCGGTGATCAGCCTGAGCGACACCTTCTTCTACCCCGCGCCCATGACCTTCCAGCTCAAGGACTTCACGCATGTGCAGGCCAGCGTGTTCCAGGTCGCGCGAGCACCGGGCCAGAACATCGTCTACCTGGGCTGCCTGTTGCTCATTCTGGGCGTTTTTGCCATGCTCTACGTCCGCGAGCGCCGCCTCTGGGTCTGGCTCTCGCCCTCGGGTGAGCAATCCTCGCAGGCCCGCATGGCGCTGTCGTCGAACCGCAAGACGATGGACGCCGACCGTGAATTCGAGCTGTTGAAGACCCAATTGTTGAAGGTGCATCCATGAATACCGTCGCCGCCACCCAGACCATCGAACTGAAGAAGGGTCACTACGGGCAGGGCCTGGAGCCCGGTTACTGCGCGCGCCGCAATGTCTGGGACTGGCTGTTCGCGGTCTTCGTGATCGCGGGAGCCACCTGGGCCTTCATGCGCTACAACGCGGCCATGGACGGCTACGAGAAGGCCATCCTTGTGGGCACCGTGCCCAGCATGATCTGGCTGGGCTGGTTCTGGCGTCCGCTGCGCGCGCTCACCGTCGTGGTGGCGGCCACAGCGCTGCTCGCGATCTGGCTGTACCAGACACCCGCCGGCACGGCCGACCTCGCGCGGGCCGACCAGGTCTTCCTGCTGAAGTACTTCATCTCCAGCCAATCTGCCATTCTGTGGATGAGCGTGCTGTTCTTCATGAGCACCGCGTTCTACTGGGTCGGCATGTTCAAGCGCGCGGGCGACACCTTTGAACTGCTGGGTTCGCGCATGGCCTGGGTGGCGGTGACGCTGGCCCTGATCGGCACCATGGTGCGCTGGTACGAGAGCCATCAGATCGGCCCCGACATCGGACACATCCCGGTGAGCAACCTGTACGAAGTGTTCGTGCTGTTCTGCTGGATGACGACGGCTTTCTATCTTTATTACGAAGACCAGTACAAGACGCGTCGCATGGGCGCGTTCGCGATGCTGGTGGTTAGCGCCGCGGTGGGCTTCCTGCTCTGGTACACCCTGGTCCGCGAGGCGCATGCCATCCAGCCGCTGGTGCCCGCCCTCAAGAGCTGGTGGATGAAGCTGCATGTGCCGGCCAACTTCATCGGCTACGGCACCTTCGCGATTGCCGCGATGCTGGCCTTTGCCTACCTGATCAAGCAGAGCGCCACCGAAAGCCGCTGGTACAAGCTCGCGCCGCTGTGGCTGCTGGGCGTGGTGCTGTGCTTCGAGCCGATTGTGTTCCGCCAGTCAGCGGCGGAAAACGGCAGCAGCTACTGGTTCGTGTACTTCGGCGTTTCGGCGTTGATCGTGGGCGCCATCCTGTTCGGCCGCCGCCGCATTGCCGAGCGCCTGCCCAGCTTCGAGGTGCTCGACGACGTGATGTACAAGGCCATTGCGGTGGGCTTTGCGTTCTTCACCATCGCCACCGTGCTGGGCGCCCTTTGGGCGGCCGAGGCGTGGGGTGGTTACTGGAGCTGGGACCCGAAGGAAACCTGGGCGCTGATCGTCTGGTTGAACTACGCCGCCTGGCTGCACATGCGCCTCATCAAGGGCCTGCGTGGCACGGTCTCGGCCTGGTGGGCGCTGGTGGGCCTGGCGATCACGACCTTCGCCTTCATCGGCGTGAACATGTTCCTCTCCGGCCTGCACAGCTACGGCGAACTCTGACGCGCGTGGGCCAGGTTCCGGTGAGCGCGGCGGCGCCGGAACTTTGTGAGAACCGCTTCGGTCCTAAGATCGACGAACCCGCGACGCGGCATCTTCCGCCGTCGGGTGTCTTCAGCAAGGATGGTCCCATGCTCATTCGCACGCGCGACAATGGCTTCGAGCACCCCCTCTCCAGCGAGATCACGCCGCCGGCGGCCTACCAGAACCGGCGCCAATGGCTGCTGACCGCAGCGGCGATGGGCGGCATGGCTTCCTGGGCTTCGCGCGATGCCTGGGCGCAGGCCGCTTCGGTCACGCCCAAACCCGGCAAGCTCGCTGCCTTGCCCGGCAAGCGCTCCGCCGTGGACGGTGCGATGACGATGGAGGCGCTCACCTCCTACGACGACGTCAGCTCCTACAACAACTTCTACGAGTTCGGCACCGACAAGTCTGACCCCGTGGCCCAGGCCAAGACCCTCAAGCCCCGGCCCTGGACGGTGGCCGTTGAAGGTCTGGTGAACAAGCCCGGCACCTTCGACCTGGACGCCTTGCTCAAGCTCAGCCCGATGGAGGAGCGCATCTACCGGCTGCGCTGCGTCGAGGGCTGGTCCATGGTGATTCCCTGGGTGGGCTACTCGCTGAGCGAACTCATCAAGCAGGTGCAGCCTCAGGGCAGCGCCAAGTACGTCGAATTCGTGACGCTGGCCGACCCCAAACAGATGCCCGGCCTGCGCTCCAACGTGCTGGGCTGGCCTTATGTGGAGGGCCTGCGGCTGGACGAGGCCATGCACCCGCTGACGCTGCTGGCGTTCGGCATGTATGGTGAGGTGCTGCCCAACCAGAACGGTGCGCCGCTGCGCCTGGTGGTGCCCTGGAAGTACGGCTTCAAGAGCGGGAAGTCGCTGGTGAAGATCCGTTTCACCGACAAGGAGCCGCGCACGGCGTGGAACGTGGCTGCGCCACAGGAGTACGGCTTCTACTCGAACGTCAACCCCGAGGTCTCGCACCCGCGCTGGAGCCAGGCCACCGAGCGCCGCATCGGCGAGGGGGGTGGCTTGTTTGCCAAGCGCCGCCAGACGCAGATGTTCAACGGCTACGCGCCCCAGGTCGGCCAGCTCTACGCCGGCATGGATCTTCGCAAGCTGTATTGATCGGCATGCAGCGCCGCCCGCCTGCCGGAGGGCCGGTCAACCGCGTGCTCAGCCATGGCGCTGCCAAGCCGGTGGTGTTCGTGCTGGCCAGCTTGCCCTTTGTCTGGCTGGTGTTCGCGGCCTTTGCCGATCGGCTGGGGGCCAACCCGGCCGAGGCCCTGATCCGCTCGCTGGGCGATTGGACCCTGCGTTTCCTGGTGCTGGTGCTGGCGATCACGCCCCTGCGCGTGAGCCTGGGATGGCCCGCGTTGCTGCGCCTGCGGCGCATGGTGGGGCTGTTCGTGTTCTTCTACGCCTGCATGCACCTGCTGGCCTACGCTTGGTTCGACATGGAGTTTGATGTGGTGGGCGTCGCAGCCGACGTGGCCAAGCGCCCGTTCATCCTGGTGGGTTTCCTCTCCTGGCTGTTGCTGCTGCCGCTGGCGGCCACTTCGTTCAACCGCGCCATTCGCACGCTGGGGGCTCGGCGCTGGCAACTGCTGCACCGCGCGGTATACGTGATCGCGGGCCTCGCGGTGTTGCACTTCTTCTGGATGCGTGCCGGCAAGAACGACTTTGGGGAGGTGGCTGTGTACGCCGCGATCCTGGGGAGTCTGCTGGCCTGGCGCCTGTGGCGCCGACTCAAGAGCTGAGCCTGTTCAGGCCTGCTTGCCGCGCCAGCGCTCCACCAGCGCGATGGCTTCGCCCATGATGCCGCGGCGGAAGGCCAGCACGCACACCACGAAGATGAAGCCGATCACCATGGTCACCGACTCGCCCAGGCCATTGAACCAGTCGATGCCGGTCACGCCAGCCAGGAAATGGCCGATCTCGCCGAGCTTGTTCTCCAGCGCGATCACCACGGTGGCGCCCACCAGCGGGCCGGAGAGGGTGCCCAGGCCGCCCACCAGCGTCATCAGCACCACCGAGCCGGACATGGTCCAGTGCACGTCGGTGAGTGTGGCAAAGCCCATGGCCAGGGTCTTGAGCGAACCTGCCAGGCCGGACAGCGCGGCCGACAGCACGAACACCAGCAGCTTGAACCGCTGCGTGTCGTAGCCCAGCGAGATGGCGCGCGGCTCGTTTTCCTTGATCGCCTTGAGGATCTGGCCGAAAGGGGAGTGCACGATGCGCATGATGAGCAGGAACGCTGCCACTGTGATCAGCAAGGTGAAGTAGTACATGGTCATGTCGTTGCCGAGTTCGATGAAGCCCAGCAGCCGGCCGCGCGGCACACCTTGCAGACCATCCTCGCCCCCCGTGAAGGGCATCTGCAGGCAGAAGAAGAACAGCATCTGCGCCAGCGCCAGGGTGATCATGGTGAAGTAGATGCCTTGGCGGCGGATCGCGAGCGACCCTACCAGCCAGCCCAGCACCGCGCCCGCCAGGGTGCCGATCACCAGACCCAGCTCGGGCGGCACGCCCCAGACCTTCAGTGCGTGGCCGGTGACATAGGCCGAGCCACCCAGAAAGGCCGCGTGGCCGAACGAGAGCAGGCCCGTGTAGCCCAGCAGCAGGTTGAAGGCCGAGGCAAAGAGCGCGAAGCACAGCAGTTTCATCACCAGCACGGGGTAGATGCCGATGAAGGGAACGGCCAGCAGCCCCAGCAGGAGCAAGCCGTAGAGGATGTTCTTGGAAGTCGTGTTCATGCGGCTGGCTTCACTTTTCCTTGCCGAACAGGCCGGCCGGCCGGATCAGCAGCACGATGGCCATGATGACGAAGACCACGGTGGACGAGGCCTCGGGGTAGAAGACCTTGGTCAGTCCTTCGATGACGCCCAGGCCCAGGCCGGTGAGGATGGTGCCGAGAATGGAGCCCATGCCTCCGATCACCACCACGGCAAAGACGATGATGATGAGGTTCTGCCCCATGAGCGGAGACACCTGCATGATGGGCGCGGCCAGCACACCCGCCAGGCCCGCCAGCGCCACGCCAAAGCCGTAGGTCAGCGTGACCATCAGCGGCACGTTGATGCCGAAGGCTTCCACCAGCCGTGGGTTCTCGGTGCCCGCGCGCAGGTAGGCGCCGAGCTTGGTCTTTTCGATCACGTACCAGGTGGCGAAACACACCACGAGCGAGGCCAGCACCACGAAGCCGCGGTAGTTCGGCATCACCATGAAACCCAGGTTGGTGGCGCCCGAGATGGGAGCGCTGTAGGGCAGGCCCGAGACCCCGTAGGCCGAGCGAAGCACGCCTTCCAGCATCAGCGTGAGGCCCAGCGTGAGCAGAAGGCCGTAGAGGTGGTCGAGGCGGTAGATCCAGCGCAGGAAAAGCCGTTCGATGACAATGCCCACCACGCCCACGGCCAGCGGGGCGAGCACGATCATCACCCAGAAGTTCAGTTCCAGGTAGTTCATGCCCATCCAGGTCAGCACCGCGCCCAGCATGAACAGCGCGCCGTGCGCGAAGTTGATGACGTTGAGCAGGCCGAAGATGACCGCCAGCCCCAGGCTCAGGATGGCGTAGAACGAGCCGTTGACCAGGCCCAGCAACAACTGGCCCAGCAGGGCGGACAAGGGTATTCCGAAGAAGTCCATCGGCAGGGCGTGGGTTGGGGGTGGGTGAGGTCAGGCCGTGTGGACAGGGACACCTGCGGGCCGCAGCCCGCAGGTGTCCCGCTCAGATCACTTCCAGAGCTTGCACTTGGAGTCGGCCTTGGTCGTGAAGACCGAATCGCCCGGCAGCGTGGCGGCCACCTTCATGTAGTCCCACGGCTTGGTGGACTCGGCGGGCTTCTTCACCTCCAGCAGGTACATGTCGTGCACGTAGCGGCCATCGGGGCGGATGTTGCCCTTGCCGAAGAAGTCGTTGATCGGCATCTTCTTGAGCTGTTCCATCACCTTGTCGCTGTCGGTCGTCTTGGCCGCCGTCACCGCTTTCAGGTAGGTGGTGGTGGCCGAGTAGTTGGCGGCCTGGATGCTGGTCGGCATGCGCTTGGCCTTGTCGAAGAACTTCTTGGCAAACGCACGGCTCGCATCGTCCTTGTCCCAGTACCAGCTGTCGGTCAGGTACATGCCCTGCGTGTCCTTCAGGCCCAGGCTGTGCACGTCGGTGATGAACATCAGCAGGCCCGCGAGCTTCATCGTCTTGGTGATGCCGAATTCGCTCGCGGCCTTGATCGAGGCGATGGTGTCGCCGCCCGCGTTGGCCAGGCCGAGGATCTTGGCGCCCGAGCTCTGGGCTTGCAACAGGAAGGAGGAGAAGTCCGAGGTGTTGAGCGGCGCGCGCACCGCACCCTTCACGGCACCGCCGGCCGCCTTCACGACGTTGCCGGTGTCGGTTTCCAGCGCGTGGCCGAAGGCGTAGTCGGCCGTCAGGAAGAACCAGTCCTTGCCGCCCTGCTTCACGATCGCACTGCCGGTGCCCTTGGCCAAGGCCACGGTGTCGTAGGCGTAGTGCACGGTGTAGGGAGAGCAGGCGTCGTTGGTGAGCGCGGACGAGCCCGCGCCGTTGACGATGTACAGCTTCTTCTTCTCTTCCGCCACCTTGGCCGTGGCCAGGGCGGTGCCGGAGTTGGTGCCGCCGATCATGACGTCCAGGCCTTGCGTGTCGATCCACTCGCGGGCCTTGGAGGCGGCGATGTCGGCCTTGTTCTGGTGATCGGCGCTCAGCAGCTCGATGGGCTTGCCCAGCACCTTGCCACCGAAGTCGTCGATGGCCATCTGGATCGCCATGGCGCCGTTCTTGCCGTCCACGTCGGAGTACAGGCTCGACATGTCGGTGGTGAAGCCGATGCGCACTTTGTCCTGTGCGTGGGCGGCGGTGAACAGCCCCGCGGCACCCAGTGCCAGGGTGAGCAGTTTGACGGTGTGTTTCATGCTGTCAGTCTCCGTTGAGGTGGCGGTTGGGGGAAAACGGTGATCGGTGAACGGGGCGAGGGCGCTCAGACGCCCAGCAGTTCGTGAAGAACAGGCATCTTTTCGGTCAGCTGGGAGGCGTTGAAGTGCTCGACCATGCGGCCGTGCTCCATCACGTAGAAGCGATCGGCCAGCGGGGCGGCGAAGCGGAAGTTCTGCTCCACCATGACCACGGTGTAGCCCTTGCTCTTGAGCATCTTGATCATGCGGGCCAGGGCCTGCACGATCACGGGCGCGAGGCCTTCGGAGATTTCGTCGAGCAGCAGCAGGTGGGCGCCGGTGCGCAGGATGCGGGCCACGGCCAGCATCTGCTGCTCACCGCCGGACAGGCGCGTGCCCTGGCTATGCCGGCGCTCGGCCAGGTTGGGAAACATCTCGTAGATGTCGTCCACCGACATGCCCTTGCCCGAACCCTTGAGCGTGGGGGGCAGCAGGAGGTTTTCCTCGCACGAGAGGCTGGCGAAGATGCCGCGTTCCTCGGGGCAGTAACCGATGCCGTGGCGCGCGATGCGGTGGGTGGGCAGGTGGATGAGCTCCTGCCCGTTGCTCTGGATGGAGCCCTTGCGCGAGCCGGTGAGGCCCAGGATGGCGCGCAGCGTGGAGGTGCGGCCCGCGCCGTTGCGCCCGAGCAGGGTGACGACCTCGCCCGGTTGCACGACCATGTCCACGCCATGCAGCACATGCGATTCGCCGTACCAGGCCTGCAGGTTCTTGATCTCGAGCGCCGGTGCGGTCATCAGTGCGCTCCCTGGAGCTGGCCGTCGGTGGTGCCCATGTAGGCCTCCATCACAGCGGGGTTGCCCGAGACCTGGGCATACGAGCCTTCGGCGAGCACGGCCCCGCGTTGCAGCACCGTGATGGTGTCGGCGATGTTCGAGACCACGCCCATGTTGTGCTCCACCATCAGGATGGTGCGGCCGGTCGCCACCTTCTTGATGAGCTGGGTCACGCGGTCCACGTCTTCGTGGCCCATGCCCTGGGTGGGTTCGTCCAGCAGCATCAGCTCGGGCTCCATGGCCAGTGTGGTGGCGATCTCGAGCGCGCGTTTGCGACCATAGGGCAGGTTGACCGTGGTCTCGCGCGCGAAATCCTGCAGGCCCACTTCGGTCAGCAGATGGTGTGCCCGCTCGTTGAGCTGGTTGAGCGAACGTTCGCTCCTCCAGAAGTGATAGGCCGTGCCCAGCTGGCGCTGCAGGCCGACGCGCACGTTCTCGAGCACGCTCAGGTGAGGAAACACCGCCGAGATCTGGAAGGAGCGGATGATGCCGCGGCGCGCGATCTGCGCCGGCTGCTCACGCGTGATGTCCTGACCGTTGAACAGGATCTGGCCTTGCGTCGGCTCCAGGAACTTGGTCAGCAGGTTGAAGCACGTGGTTTTGCCAGCGCCATTGGGTCCGATCAGTGCATGAATCGCCCCGCGCTGGACGCGCAGATTGACGTCGTTGACCGCGGTGAAACCCTTGAAGGACTTGGTGAGCTGGCGCGTTTCCAGAATGGTGTCGCTGGTCTTGTCGTGCATGGGTTGGGGGCGCTTCCAGAAGGCCGTCGGGCCATGTTGCTGTGCACAATGTCGACGGATTCTGGAGGACTCGATCTGCACGGCCTATAGGTGCAAACACCGAGGGGGTATGGCGGCCCGCTGCACCATGAGAGGGCATGCGGCCTGGCGCCGCGTGCATGCACAAAAGGGTGTCGCGCGCGCGACGGCGCGACGGTCAGAGCAGGCGTTCGAGCCGTGTCTGGTCAGTCAGGGATTCGCGCGCGCGGATCAGGTGCGCATGAGCACCATCCACCAGCACTTCCGCCGCGCGGCCCCGCGTGTTGTAGTTGCTGGCCATGCTCATGCAGTACGCGCCCGCCGACAGCACGGCCAGCAAGTCACCCGACTGCACCGCGAGCGCGCGGTCGCGGCCGATCCAGTCGCCGCTCTCGCACACGGGGCCCACCACGTCCCAGGTCGGTGCGTCTTCTGACGCGCGCGGTGCGACCGGCACGATGCGGTGAAACGCCTGGTACATCGCCGGGCGCGGCAGATCGTTCATGGCCGCGTCCACGATCAGGAAGTTCTTCTGCTCGCCGGGCTTGAGGTACAGCACCTCGGTGAGGCACACGCCGGCATTGCCCACCAGTGAGCGGCCGGGCTCGATGCAAATCTGGCGGTCGCCGAAACCCCGCACGTCCAGGCGCTGCAACAAGGCCTGCCAGAGTACGTCGGCTTCCGGTGGGTTGTCACCCTGGTAGTCGATGCCCAGGCCGCCGCCGAAGTCGATGTGTTCGATCGGCACGCCGGCCGCCTCGATCTGTTCCACAAGGTCGAGCACGCGGTCCATGGCATCGAGGTAGGGCCCGGTCTGTGTGATCTGGGAGCCGATGTGGCAGTCGATGCCGACCACACGCAGACCTTCGCACGCGGCGGCGTGCTGGTAGGTCGACAACACGTCCTCGTGCGCGATGCCGAACTTGTTGCCCTTGAGGCCGGTGGAGATGTACGGGTGGGTCTGTGCGTCCACGTTGGGATTGACACGGATGCTCACCGGCGCGCGCAGGCCCATGCCCCGGGCCACCTCATCGAGCACGTCGAGCTCGGCGCGGCTTTCCACGTTGAAACAGCCGATGCCTACGGAGAGCGCCTGGCGCATCTCGGCGCGCGTCTTGCCCACACCGGAAAAGATGACCTTGGTGGGATCGACGCCCACCGCCAGGGCGCGTTCGAGTTCGCCGCCCGAGACGATGTCCAGACCGCAGCCCGCGGCCACCAGGGTCTGCAGGATCGCCAGCGATGAATTGGCTTTCATGGCGTAGCAGATCAGGTGCCGACGCCCGGCCAGGCCACGCTGGTACGCGGCCAGTGCCTGCAACATGGCGGCGCGGCTGTACACGAACAGCGGCGTGCCATGCTCGCGAGCCAGCGCGGCCAGAGACGCGCCTTCGACCATGAGTTGCTGGTCCTGGTAGGTGACGAACGGCGGCAACGGGGTGGTGGGCAGGCCGGCGAGTGTGGTCATGCGAGCGGTGCGAAGCAAAGAGGGCGGTGAATCAACGCTGCGCTGGGGTGGCGGGCGTCTCGGCGGGAGCCGTTGGAGCGGGGGAGGATGACTTCTTGGGCGCGGGCGCGTTGGGATCGGGCAGGTACAGGGGGCCCTTTTGGCCACACGCCGCGAGCACCAAGGCGCTCACGGCGATGGCCATGCCACGCGAGGGGCCGATGGCCCGACCTAGAATGCGTTTCAAACCAAACATCGACGCATTGTAATGACCGACACCGAGTACCAGGACCGCGCAGAAGCGCTGCTTCGGGCGATTGAACTGGCCTGCGACCGCATCAACGACGAGACCGATGCCGACGTCGACAACCAGCGGGTGGGCGGCATGATCACCCTGACCTTCGCCAACGGCAGCCAGATCATCATCAACCTGCAGAAACCGCTGCACGAGGTGTGGATGGCTGCGCGCGCCGGTGGCTTCCACTACAAGCACGACGGCCGAGCCTGGATGGATACCAAGGGGCAGGGCGAGTTCTTTGCCCACCTCTCGCGTTGCGCCTCGGAGCAGGCCGGGCAGTCGCTGGGTTTCAGTTCCTGAAGAGGTCCAGGATGCTGCGGCGCTCTTCGGTAGGTCCTGCAGGGGGCTTGCTGATAGGGACACCGTTGGCATCCAGCTCGGGTGGCGCCCCGGTGGCTCCCGGCAGGGGGTCTTGCAATCCCAGGCTGTGCACACCCCGTCCTGGGCCGAACTCCTCGTAGTACCACTCACCGCCCACGTTGATCACGCCGGAGGGTGGTGTGTAGGATGCAACGGGAACGCCTTTGAGGGCCTCCGACATGAAGGAAATCCAGATCGGCAGGCTCAGGCCGCCGCCGGTTTCGCGGCTGCCGAGGTTGCGCGGCGAGTCGTAACCCACCCAGGCCGCGGCCACCAGGGTGGGCTGGTAGCCAACAAACCAGGCATCGACCGAATCGTTGGTGGTGCCGGTCTTGCCGTACAGGTCGGTCCGCTTCAGCGTGGCCTGCGCCCGCGCGGCCGTGCCGGACCGGGTGATCTCCTGCAGCAGGCTGTTCATGATGAAGGCATTGCGAGGTTCGATCGCGCGTTGCTCTTCGGTGGGGCTCACTTCCGGCGCTTCGTACAACAGCTTGCCCTTGTGGTCGCTCACCCGCAGGATGAGGGTGGGTGCGATGCGGTAGCCACCATTGGCAAACACAGCGTAGCCGGTGGCCATCTGCATCGGGGTGACCGAGCCCGCGCCGAGCGCCATCGTGAGGTACGGAGGGTGTTTGTCGGCATCGAAGCCGAAACGCGACACCCACTGCTGCGCACTCTGCGTGCCGACCAGCTGCAGCACGCGAATGGACACCATGTTCTTCGACTTGGCCAGCGCGCGCCGCACCGACATGGGGCCTTCGAACTGACCGTCGTAGTTCTTCGGTTCCCACGGCTTGCCGCCGGTTTCACCCGCAGAGTAGAAGAGCGGTGCATCGTTGACCACCGTCATCGGCGTCACGCCCTTTTCCAGTGCCGCGGAGTAGATGAAAGGCTTGAAGCTCGAACCGGGCTGGCGCCAGGCCTGAGTGACGTGGTTGAACTTGCTCTTCTGGAAGTCGAACCCGCCGACCAGGGCAATCACCTTGCCCGAACGGGGGTCCAGCGCCACGAAGGCCGACTCGACCTCCGGCAGCTGTGTGATGCGCCAGACCTTAGGCGCTGTCTGCACGACGCGGATCACCGCGCCCGGCCGGATCTTGACGTTGGGGCCCGCTTTGTCGGACAGGCCCGATTGCACGGGCTTGAGGCCCTCACCGGTGATTTCGAACGGCTCGCCATCCTGGCGCACGGCCACCACGCGCTTGGCATTGGCCTCCAGCACGACCGCCGACAGCAAGTCGTCGTTGTCCGGGCGATCCGTCAGCGCCTCGTCGATGGCGTCGTCGCGCGCCGCCTTGTCTTCCGGCAGGTCGATGAACAACTCCGGCCCCCGGTAGAACTGGCGCCGCTCGTAGTCCAGCACCCCCTGGCGCACGGCACGGTAGGCCGCGAGTTGTTCGTTCGCCTTGATGGTGGTCGTCACGACCAGGCCTCGCGTATAGGCTTCCTCACCATACTGGGAGACGATGGACTGGCGCACCATCTCAGCCACGAACTCGGCGTGAGGCCGGTTCGAGGGGTTCAATGCCCGCAGCTGGAGCTGCTCGGCCTTCGCCACTTCGGCTTCTTCGGGAGTGATGAAGCCGTTTTCCACCATCCGGTCGATGATGTGCAACTGGCGTGCGCGCGCGCGGCGCGGGTTCTTGACGGGGTTGTAAGCGGAAGGCGCCTGGGGCAGACCGGCGAGCATGGCCGCTTCCGCAATGGTCACATCCTTCAGGGATTTACCGAAGTAGATCTGCGATGCGGCGGAAAAACCGTAGGCCCGCTGCCCCAGGAAGATCTGATTCATATAGATCTCGAGGATCTGCTCCTTGGTCAGCATGTGCTCCAGCTTGAACGTCAGGAGCACCTCGTAGATCTTGCGGGTGTAACTCTTCTCGGCGGACAGGTACACATTGCGCGCCACCTGCATGGTGATGGTGGACGCCCCCTGGCTCTTGGCCTGCCGCAGATTGGCGAGGGCTGCGCGAAGCATGCCACGGTAGTCGACGCCGTTGTGTTCGAAGAAGCGAGCGTCTTCGATGGCCAGCACCGCGTGCTTCATGACCGCGGGGATCTCGTTGATGGTGAGCAGGTTGCGCCGCTCTTCACCAAACTCGCCGATCAACGAGCCATCGGACGAGATCACCCTCAAAGGCAGCTTGGGCCGGTAGTCGGCCAAGCCGGCCACCTCGGGCAGATTGGGATAGGCCACCGCGAGCGCGATGCCCACGGCCATCAACACGCACGCAACACCCGCCACCGCCAGTCCGGCCAGACCCACCACCAAGCGACCGGCCCAGATGAGTGCGGTTCGCCCAGTCAATACTGATGCGTCAGAGGGGCGAGGCGAAGAAGTGTCGTTCTTGGGCATGCAGTCGTTCAGAGCCGGAGCCCGTGATTATAAAAATCGGGATGACGAGCTCAGATGGGCTCGGCAAGCATATTGTGAGTTGTTGTGTATTTCCCGGCCAAACGGCCGATGAAGCGGTAAACACCGGGTCCAGGATGCGTATGCTTTTGACAACGTTTCAGTTTGTCTCAAAGGCAAAAAATCTTTGCTGGACAAGGGGCTTACTGCTAGCATTCAAGTGAATTATTAAGTTTGGCGACGCCTGTCGCCATCATTTTTGGGGGCCACCTTGATCTCATTGGGGTCGTTATTCAGCCGGGAACCGGCGCCCTTGTTGGGCATCGATGTCAGCTCATCCAGCGTCAAACTGGTGGAGCTGAGCCGCAACCGTTCGGGCGACCTGGTGCTGGAGCGTTGCGCCATGGAGCCTCTGGAGCGAGGCTGGATCACCGACGGCAATATCGAGAAGTTCGATGAGGTGGCCGAAGCGGTGCGTCGTGTGGTCCGCAAGAGCGGCAGCAAGACCAAGAATGTGGCGCTTGCCTTGCCAGCGTCGGCCGTGATCACCAAGAAGATCATTCTGCCTGGCGGCCTTTCCGACAAGGAACTTGAGGCCCAGGTCGAATCGGAAGCCAATCAATACATTCCCTTTTCGCTTGACGAGGTCAGCCTCGACTTCTGCGTCATCGGCCCGAGCGCCAATTCCGTGGGCGATGTGGAGGTGCTGATTGCCGCGTCGCGCAAGGAGAAGGTCTCGGACCGCCAAGGTTTGGCCGAGGCGGCCGGGCTCAAGCCGGTCGTGATGGACGTGGAGTCCTACGCTTCCCGAATGGCCGCAGGCCGCGTGATTGAAACCCTGCCCAACCAGGGTGTGGACTCGCTCGTCGCTCTGTTCGAGGTAGGCGCATTGACCACCAGCATGCAGGTGATGCGCAACGATGACGTGCTGTATGAACGCGATCAGGCCTTTGGCGGCGCTCAGCTGACGCAGCTGATCGTGCGCCAGTACGGCTTTTCGTCGGATGAAGCCGAGGCCAAGAAGCGCTCTGGTGACTTGCCCGACGACTACCGCTCTGCGGTGCTCGACCCCTTCATCGAAAGCATGGCGCAGGAAGTCGGCCGTGCCCTCCAGTTCTTTTTCACCAGCACGCCGTACAACAAGGTGGACCACATTCTCCTCGCTGGCGGCAGCGCGGCGTTGCCGGGCCTGACCGAGGCCGTGACCCACCAGACATCGTTCGCCTGCATGGTGATCAATCCTTTTGACGCCATGGAAATGGCGGCTTCCGTACAGGCCCGCAAGATGTCCCGCGAAGCGCCGTCGTACCTGACCTCCACGGGCTTGGCGCTCCGGAGGTTCTACCAATGATCCTCATCAACCTGTTGCCTCACCGCGAGGCGACCCGCAAGCGGCAAAAGGACCAGTTTTTCACGCAGTTGGGTTTGTCCGCGCTGTTGGGTGGGGTGATCTGCGGGGCGGTTTTCACTTGGTACCAGGGACAGATTTCGGCGCAACAGGATCGAAATATCTTTCTCCAGGGTGAAATCACGAAGCTGGATGCCGAGATCAAGGACATCGCCAATCTGCAGCGCGAAATCGCCTCCTTGCGCGCTCGCCAGACGGCGGTGGAGAACCTGCAGGGTGACCGCAATCTGCCCGTGCACTTGCTGGACGAGCTGGTTGCGCAACTGCCCGATGGGGTCTACCTCACCAGCATGAAGCAGGAAAACCAGAGCGTGTTGCTGGTGGGTGTGGCCCAGTCGCAAGAGCGCGTCTCTGATTTGTTGCGCAACCTGTCGAACAACAGCCCCTGGTTGGTGCGACCGGATCTGGTTGAAATCGTATCGGCCAGGCCTTCGGCGGGAAGCCGAGATCAGCGCCGCGTCTCGAATTTCACCATCCGTGTTTCGCTGAAGCGTCCTTCCGCGCCTCCGGCCTCCGCCGCGCCAGCTGCGCAGCGCAAAGTCTGAACAAGGGTCGCGCAACATGGCCAGAACGCCCAAGATCGCTGTGGATTTCAAGGGAATCCAGGACAAGCTCAAAGCCCAGTTCACAGGACTGGACCCCAACGACCCGTCACAATGGCCGGGCCTGCCTCGCAACCTGTTGTTTGTGGCGGTGTGCGTGGCGGTGGTTGCCGCGCTGTGGTTTGCCTGGCTCAAGAATTCGGATGAAGAGTTGATTGCCGAAAAGGCGCGCGAGGTGCAATTGCGCGAAGACTATCGCAAGAAGCTCGTGCAAGCCGTCAATCTGGACGCCCTGCGCAAACAGCTCGAGCAGGTTCAGCAGTACGTGACGCAACTTGAAAAGCAACTGCCCAGCAAGGCCGAGATGGATGCGCTGCTGTCGGACATCAACCAGGCCGGTCTGGGCCGGAGTCTGCAGTTCGAACTCTTTCGCCCGGGCCAGGTGAGTGTGAAGGAGTACTACGCGGAATTGCCAATCTCGGTGCGCGTGACCGGGACTTACCACGACATTGGATTGTTCGCGGCCGACATCGCGAACCTCTCTCGCATCGTCACCCTCAACAATTTGACCTTGACGCCTATCAGAGACCGCGAAGGGGTTCTGACCCTGGATTGCACGGCCAAGACTTTCCGGTATCTGGATCAGGAAGAAATTGCTGCGCAGCAAAGGGCTGCTGCACCAAAGGGAGCCAAGCCGTGACGCACCGCCGATGGATCCCAACGGTCGCTGTTGTGTTGCTCGCGTCGACCCTGGCCGCATGTACTTCGTCCGGACAGGATGAACTGCAGGTCTGGATGCAGACCGAGCGCAACTCGATCAAACCTTCTGTCCAGCCCATCCCGGAGCCCACCAAGTTCGTTCCTCAAGCCTACCTGGGTGAGCGCCAGATGCAGCCGTTCAGCGAAGAGAAGCTGGCGAGCGTGCTGCGCGGCAGCCAGTCAGCGCCCGTGGTCAACGCGGGTCTCCTCGAGCCCGAATTGAACCGACGCAAGCAACCTCTCGAAGCCCATCCGCTGGACGCGATGGCCATGGTGGGTAGCCTTAACCGCGATGGAAAACTGGTGGCGCTGGTGAAGGTGGACAGCCTGCTGTACCAGGTCAGGCCCGGCAACTACCTGGGGCAGAACTTCGGACGCGTCACGCGCATCACCGAGACCGAGGTGGTGATGCGCGAGATCGTGCAGGATTCGGCGGGGGAATGGATCGAGCGCGCTGCGGCGCTGCAATTACAAGAGGGTGCTTCTAAATGAACAAGCCAAACAGGGCAACGGGATTCGCAGCATTGGGGCGAGGGGTGCTCAAGGGGGCCGTGCTCGTCTGCATGACGTTGACCACCGTGTGGGCGCAGGCTCAAAACGCGATCCAATCAATCACGGGGGGCATTCAAGGGGGCGTGGAGGTCATCCGCATCAACACCACCCAGCCTTTGGCTGCCTTGCCCACGGGGTTCACCATCCAGGCACCCGCGCGCATCGCTCTGGATTTCCCCGGCGTGGCCAACGCCATTGGGCGCAATGCAGTCGACATCAATGAAGGCAACCTTCGCTCGGCCAACGTGGTGCAGGCGGGTGATCGCACCCGTGTGGTCATCAACCTGAAGCAGTCGGCCGCGTATGAAGCCAGGATTGAAGGCAAGACCTTGCTGGTGGTGTTGGAGCGTGCTCAACCGGTGACTGCCGCGACGGTGCCACCTTCGGCCTTTGCCGAAAACCGCAACCGCGACGTGGCCGCCTTGCGGGACATCGACTTCCGCCGTGGTGTTGGCAATGCGGGCCGTGTGGTGGTCGAACTGGCCAACAACCAGGTTGGTGTGGACATTCGTCAGCAGGGACAGAACCTGGTCGTCGAATTTCTCAAGACCTCGCTGCCCGAAGGCCTGCGCCGCCGCCTGGATGTCAGCGATTTCGGCACACCGATTCAAAGCGTGACCACCTCGCAGGCCGGTGACCGCGTGCGCATGGTGGTGACCCCGACGGGCAACTGGGAGCATTCGGCGTACCAGAGCGACAACCAGTTCGTGCTGGAAGTGCGTGAACAGAAAATCGATTCTTCCAAGCTGACGCAGGGGCCGGGCTACAACGGCGAGAAGCTGTCGCTCAATTTCCAGAACATCGAGGTTCGTTCGCTGCTGCAAGTCATTGCGGATTTCACCAACTTCAATATCGTGACCTCCGACTCGGTCACCGGTGCGGTCACGCTGCGACTCAAGGATGTGCCTTGGGACCAGGCGCTGGACATCATCCTGCAGGCCAAAGGCCTGGGCATGCGCAAGTCCGGCAATGTGCTGTGGATCGCGCCCAAGGATGAGATCGCGGCCCGCGAGAAGCAGGAGCTGGAGTCCAAGGTGTCGATCGAAAGCCTGGAGACCCTGAGAACGCAGGGCTTCCAGATGAACTATGCCAAGGCGGCCGACATCGCAGCGCAACTCACGGCGGGTGGCAGCAGCACTTCCTCCGCGGGAGGGTCGACCGGTGCGCGCATCCTGTCCGATCGCGGCAGCGTGATTTCCGAGCCCCGGACCAACCAGCTCTTCGTGACCGACATCGCGTCGCGCCTTGAGCAAGTGCAGGAGTTGATCCGCAAGCTCGACATCCCGATCCGTCAGGTGATGATCGAGGCGCGCATCGTGGAAGCCGATGACACCTTTGGCAAATCCCTGGGCGTGCGCCTGGGTGGTGGTGTCCGCGGCTTTGGCGTGGGATCGGCCAACGGCAGCCCGATCCAAGGCAATTTCGGTTCGAACTACGGCGCCGCGTCGTCGCTGGCGGGCCCTACGCTGACGTCGGCGCCCTTCGTCAACCTGCCCGCCAATCCCAGCAATGCGCAGGCGGCCTCTTTTGCGCTGTCGTTGTTCAATCCCAGTGCGTCCCGTTTCCTGAGTCTTGAAATTTCGGCGCTCGAATCGGATGGCAAGGGTCGCATCGTGTCGAGCCCGCGTGTGGTCACGGCCGATCAGGTCAAGGCCTTGATCGAACAGGGCACGGAATTCCCCTACCAGACGGCAACCTCCAGTGGTGCCACGGCGATTGCGTTCCGCAAGGCCAACCTGAAGCTGGAGGTGACGCCGCAGATCACGCCCGAAGGCAACATCATTCTCGACCTCGACATCAACAAGGACAGCCGTGGTGAGTCGACGCCGGACGGTATCGCGATCAACACCAAACACGTGCAGACGCAGGTGCTGGTGGAGAACGGCGGAACGGTGGTGATCGGTGGCATCTTCGAGCAGACCGAACGCGATGAAGTCAACAAGGTGCCCCTGCTGGGCGACTTGCCCGCCGTGGGCAATCTGTTCAAGTCGCGCAACCGTGTCGCGAACAAGTCCGAACTCCTGATCTTCTTCACACCACGTGTATTGGGGCGCGCGGCAATCAATTGAGCGTTTCATCGAGCTATCTGATCGGCTTGCCAGGATCCGGCAAGTCGACGGTCGGGCGGCAACTGGCCCGACGCCTCGCTCTCCCCTTCTTCGATTCCGACCATGTGATCGAGCAGCGCCTGGGTTGTTCGATCCGGGAGTTTTTCGAGCGGGAGGGCGAAGCGCGTTTTCGCGACCTCGAAGCCTCGGTCATCGATGAGTTGACGCAAGGACCGGTGGCTGTCGTGTCCACCGGCGGCGGGTCGGTCTTGCGGCCCGAAAACCGCGAGCACCTGCACGAGCGTGGCAGGGTCTTCTACTTGAAGTCCACGCCGGAAGAGGTGTACCGCCGGCTGCGATACGACCGCAACCGGCCCTTGCTGCAGGTGGAAGACCCGTTGCAGCGCATTCGCGACCTGTTCGACGTGCGCGATCCCCTCTACCGTCAGACCGCGCATTTCGTCATCGAAACCGGTCGCCCTTCTGTGGCCACGCTGGTCAACATGATCGTGATGCAGCTGGAGCTCGATGGGTCGGTGGCGCCCGCTTCCGCGCCCCCACCCGCCCCTGGCGCGCCTTAGCGCTTTCCAGACCTTTGGGACGGACACCGAATAAACTCGGTGTCCATGACTTCATCGCACACGGCCCCGCGCACCCAACGGGTGGACATCGATTTCGGCGATCGCAGCTATGGCATCGTGATTGGTGCCTGCCTGCTGGACGCGCCCGAGAGCTATGCCGATCTTCCCAGCGCCGCCAGCGCCATGATCGTCACAAACCAGACGGTGGGGCGTTTGTACCGGGACCGCCTGGTCGACGCTCTGGCGCCGCGCTACAAGGCGATTCACACCGTGGTGCTGCCGGATGGCGAGGCGTACAAGACCTGGGAATCGCTCAACCTCATTTTCGATGCCTTGTTGTCCAACGGTTGCGACCGCAAGACCGTGCTCTTTGCGTTGGGTGGTGGTGTGGTCGGCGACATGGCGGGATTCGCTGCCGCGAGCTACATGCGTGGCGTCCCGTTTGTGCAGGTTCCAACCACCTTGCTTGCGCAGGTGGATTCGTCCGTGGGGGGCAAGACGGCCATCAACCACCCTTTGGGCAAAAACATGATCGGGGCCTTTTACCAGCCTCAGCGTGTGCTGTGCGACCTCGACGTGCTCAAGACCTTGCCCGAGCGGGAGCTCAGCGCGGGGTTGGCCGAGGTCATCAAGTACGGACCGATTGCCGACATGGCTTTCCTGGATTGGGTCGAAAGCAACATGGATGCTCTCATGGCGCGCGACGCCGACGCGCTTGCTTTCGCCGTGCGCCGCAGCTGCGAGATCAAGGCCTGGGTGGTGGGCCAGGACGAACGCGAGTCGGGCATGCGCGCGATTCTGAATTTTGGCCACACCTTCGGGCACGCCATCGAAGCGGGCATGGGTTATGGGGCTTGGCTGCATGGCGAAGCGGTGGGTTGCGGCATGGTCATGGCCGCGCGCCTGTCGGCGGCCTTGGGGCTGGTGGACGCTGCTTTTGTCGAGCGCCTGACCGCTCTGGTGCGGCGCGCGGGCTTGCCCACGGTGGCGCCCGTGCTGGACGCCCAGGACAATGTGGGCCGTTATCTGGAGCTGATGCGGGTGGACAAGAAATCCGAAGCTGGTGCCATCAAGTTCGTGGTGATCGATGCCCCAGGCCACGCCAGCATGCGCAGCGCCCCCGACGCGGTGGTGGCCCAGGTGATCGAAGCCAGTTGCCGGGCCTGATGGCCGTGCCGCCCACCCCCACCGGGCTGGCGGATTTCGCCAGCGATCCGGCGCTCAGCCGGGGACGTCGCCATCCTGAGCCCGAAGCGCCGACCCGCACCGCGTTCCAACGCGACCGGGACCGCGTGATCCATTCGACCGCGTTCAGGCGGCTGGTCTACAAGACCCAGGTGTTCCTGAACCATGAAGGCGACCTGTTCCGCACGCGCCTGACCCATTCGCTGGAGGTCGCCCAGCTGGGCCGGAGCATCGCGCGCTCGCTGCGCCTCAACGAAGACCTTGTCGAGGCCATTGCCCTGGCCCACGATCTGGGCCACACGCCTTTTGGCCATGCCGGGCAGGATGCCCTGAACGCCTGCCTCAAGGCCGCGTCCGCGCAAGCGGTGCCCGGCGATACCGACAGCTGGGGATTCGAACACAACCTCCAGAGCCTGCGCGTGGTCGATGAACTGGAAGAGCGCTACCCCGATTTCGACGGTTTGAACCTCTGCTTCGAGACCCGCGAAGGCATTCTCAAACACTGCTCCCGAGCCAATGCCCAGCGGCTGGAGCAACAGGAGCCGGGCGGCGTGGCATCGCGGTTCCTGCAGGGGGGATCGCCCTCGCTGGAGGCGCAGTTGTGCAACCTGGCCGACGAGATCGCCTATAACGCGCACGACATCGACGATGGTGTGCGCTCGGGCTTGTTGACCCTGGACCAGATGGCCGACGTGGAGCTGTTCGAGCACTACCGCCGCACGGCCTTGAAGGCGCATCCGCAACTGCAGGGGCGCCGCCTGTTGTTCGAGTCCATCCGCCTCATGCTCAGCGACCAGGTCTATGACGTGATCGACACCGCGCGCGCGCGGCTTTCGGCCGCGCAGGTCCACAGCGTGGAAGCGGTGCGCGCGGGTCCGCCGCTGGTGGCCTTCTCCGACGGCATGAGGGAACGCTCGCAAGTGTTGAAAAGTTTCCTGTTCCGCAACCTCTACCGCCATCCGCAGGTGATGGAGACCACCGATCGCGCTCGCCGTGTGGTCAGCGACTTGTTCGATCGCTACATGAATGCGCCTGGCGAATTGCCCGAGGCGCATGGGCGCAAACAACACCTGGCCAGGGCGGTGGCCGACTACATCGCTGGCATGACAGACCGATTTGCCATCCGTGAGCACGAACGCCTTTATGGCGCCGTGCTGTTCCCATGACGGCGTCTCCCGGCCTCGCGTCCCGGCCGCTGGCGGCCCTGGTGGTCGCCGTGGGCGTCACCTGCGCCTTGCACGTGGGCAAACTGCCGGTGGCCATTCCGGTCTTGCGAGAAAGTCTGGGCCTGAGCCTGGTGCAAGCCGGGTTCCTGTTGTCGCTGGTGCAGTTGGCGGGCATGACGCTGGGCCTGGTGGTGGGGCTGATGGCGGATCGGTTGGGTCCTCGCCGCGTCATGCTGGCAGGCTTGTTGTTGCTGGCCGCGGGGAGTGCACTGGGTGCACTGGCCCCCAACGTCCATGTGTTGCTGGTCACCCGGGTGATCGAGGGCATGGGTTTCCTCTCGGCCGTGTTGCCGGCGCCGGGCCTGCTGCGGCAGCGCGTGCACCATGCGCCCACGCTGTCCCGCTCGCTCGGTTGGTGGGGGGCGTACATGCCCCTGGGCACTTCGCTGGCTCTGCTGCTCGGTGTGCCCTTGCTCTCCGTCGTCGGTTGGCGTTGGGCCTGGTTGTTGTTGGCGTTGCTTTCCCTGTTGGCGGCGGTCGGACTGGCGAAATGGGTGACCCCGGACACGCAAGCGCAGTCCGCATCCGGCGCCACGGCCCTGGGTCCACGGCTTCGACGAACCTTGCGGGCGCCTGGCCCCTGGCTGATGGCCTTGGCGTTCTTCCTGTATTCGGGCCAATGGCTGGCCGTGGTCGGTTTCCTGCCGACGATCTACCACCAGGCCGGGTACACCGGCGCCACGGTGGCCGTGCTCAGCGCCCTGGCCGCGGGCATCAACATGGTCGGCAACATTGGCGGGGGCTGGTGGCTCGCCAGGGGCGCGCGCCCTGGTGTGGTGCTGGCGCTGGCCTATGTCGCGATGGGTGTGGGGGCCTGGGTGGCCTTTGGCGCCGAGGGCTACCCGGTGGCGCAGTACCTCGCGGTGTTGGTCTTCTCCGGGGTGGGTGGGCTGATTCCCGGGACGCTGTTTGGCCTGGCGGTCAAACTCGCTCCCGACAACGGGACAGTGTCCACCACGGTGGGCTGGATGCAGCAGTTCTCTGCCATGGGTCAATTCCTCGGGCCACCGCTGGTGGCCTGGGTGGCCACCCTGGTCGGTGGCTGGCAATGGACTTGGACCGTCACTGGCGCTTCCTCCTTGCTCGGCGTGCTGCTGGCGGGCCGGCTGCAGGCCGCGTGGCGCGCCCGGCCATAATCGGGGTCGGATTCGTTTCGAGCCGCGTCGCGGCTGCGTCCATCTGACCGCACCATGGCCCGCCTTCCCCGCCTGACCGTCGCCGGTTACCCGCACCATGTGATCCAGCGCGGCAACAACCGACAAGACATCGTGCGCAGCGACGCCGACCGCGAGTTCCTGCTGGAGCTGTTGGGCGACAACGCGCGCAAGCACCAGGTGGCACTCAACGCCTATGTGCTGATGGACAACCATTTCCATCTGCTGCTCACGCCCGAAACGGCGGAGGGTGTCCCGCTCATGATGCAGGCGGTGGGGCGGCGCTACGTGCGTCACTTCAACGACCTGTACCACCGCACTGGCACGTTGTGGGAGGGGCGCTACAAATCCACGCTGATTCAGACCGAACGCTACCTGCTGGCTTGCATGGTCTATCTGGACTTGAACCCGGTGCGCGCTGGCTTGGTGGTGGACCCGAAAAACCATCTCTGGTCAAGCCATCGCCACTACATCGGGCAGACGCCGGACCGGCGGATCACACCACCCGCCGTGTATTGGGGGCTGGGCAACACCCCGTTCGCCCGCGAAGCGGCGTACACCGAGTTGGTGCATGCGGGGCAATCGGTGGCGCAGCAGGGCGCCATCACCGACGCCACGCTGCACGGCTGGGCGCTCGGGGATGCGGACTTTGCCGCGGAGTTGCAAAAACGCACGCCGCGCCGGATTGCGCGCGGCCGACCGGGCCGCCCCCCGTCCACCTCTTCCAAGGAAAACTGACTTGAGGCTTCAGAAGCCCTGGGACGCGTCTTCACCGCGTTTTAATCTGTCCCCAATAAAACGCCGATCAAATTTGTCGGGATTTAAATGGAATCTGACCCCATTTAATTTGCTTGGCATTGTTGTTGCAATGCAATAAGCTCGCAGTCCCGTTTTTGCATTCACGCCCACGAACCGAGAAGGAAGCGCCATGACCACGGCAGCCGAACAACAGCACCTCCAGCAACACGGTCTGTACGACCCTTCCCACGAGCACGACGCTTGTGGCGTGGGCTTCGTGGCCCACATCAAGGGTGAGAAGAGCCATGCCATCGTGAAGCAGGGCCTGAAGATCCTGGAAAACCTGGATCACCGGGGTGCGGTCGGCGCCGACAAGCTCATGGGCGACGGGGCAGGGCTGTTGATCCAGCTGCCCGACGCGCTGTACCGCGAGGAGATGGCGGCCCAGGGCGTGGTGCTGCCGCCGGCGGGGGAGTACGGCGTGGGCATGATTTTCATGCCCAAGGAGCACGCCAGCCGCCTGGCCTGCGAGCAGGAGATGGAGCGTGCGATCGCTGCCGAAGGCCAGGTGCTGCTGGGCTGGCGCGACGTGCCGGTCAACCGCGACATGCCCATGTCGCCCACGGTGCGCGAAAAGGAGCCGATCATCCGTCAGGTCTTCATCGGCCGCGGCAACGACGTGATCGTTCAGGACGCGCTGGAGCGCAAGCTGTACGTGATCCGCAAAACGGCCAGTGCCAACATCCAGCGCCTCAAGCTGACCCACAGCAAAGAGTATTACGTGGTCAGCATGAGCAGCCGCACGGTGGTCTACAAGGGCCTGCTGCTGGCCGATCAGGTGGGCACCTACTTCCGCGATCTGGAAGATGAGCGCTGCGTTTCGGCCCTGGGTCTGGTGCACCAGCGTTTCTCGACCAACACCTTCCCCGAGTGGCCGCTCGCCCACCCGTACCGCTATGTCGCGCACAACGGCGAGATCAACACCGTCAAGGGCAACTACAACTGGATGAAGGCGCGCGAGGGTGTGATGTCTTCGCCGGTGCTGGGGGCCGACCTGCAGAAGCTGTACCCGATCAGCTTCGCCAGCCAGTCCGACACCGCCACCTTCGACAACTGCCTCGAGCTGCTCACCATGGCGGGTTACCCGCTGGCCCAGGCCGTGATGATGATGATTCCCGAGCCCTGGGAGCAGCACACCACCATGGACGGTCGCCGCAAGGCCTTTTACGAGTACCACGCCGCGATGATGGAGCCCTGGGACGGCCCCGCCTCCATCGTGTTCACCGACGGCCGCCAGATCGGCGCCACGCTGGACCGCAACGGCCTGCGCCCGTCGCGCTACTGCATCACCGACGACGACTTCGTGATCATGGGCTCCGAGTCGGGCGTGCTGCCCGTGCCGGAAAACAAGATCGTGCGCAAGTGGCGCCTGCAGCCCGGCAAGATGTTCCTGATCGATCTGGAACAAGGCCGCATGATCGACGACGAGGAGCTCAAGGCCAACCTCGCCAACAGCAAGCCCTACAAGCAGTGGATCGACAACCTGCGCATCCGCCTCGATGACGTGGAAACGCCGGTGGCCGGCGAGTCCGCGCAAGAGCAGCGCATCACCGCCACCGAGCCGCAGTCCGCGGGCGTCGAGCGCGTCGCGCCCGAGCTGCTGGACCGCCAGCAGGCCTTCGGCTACACGCAGGAAGACATCAAGTTCCTGATGAGCCCGATGGCCGCCAACGGCGAAGAAGGCATCGGCTCCATGGGCAACGACAGCCCCCTGGCCGTGCTCTCCGACAAAAACAAGCCGCTCTACAACTACTTCAAGCAGTTGTTCGCGCAGGTGACCACCCCGCCGATCGACCCGATCCGCGAAGCGATCGTGATGTCGCTGGTGTCTTTCATCGGTCCCAAGCCCAACCTGCTGGACATCAACCAGGTCAACCCCCCGATGCGCCTGGAGGTGAGCCAGCCGGTGCTCGACTTCGCCGACATGGCCAAACTGCGCGACATCGATGCCGTGACGCAGGGCAAGTTCCGCAGCCACACGCTGGACATCACCTACCCCGCGACCTGGGGCCGCGAAGGCGTGGAAGCCAAGCTGGCCTCGCTGTGCGCGAGCGCGGTGGACGCGATCAAGGGTGGCAAGAACATCCTGATCATCAGCGACCGCGCCGTCAGCGCCACGCAGATCGCCATTCCCGCGCTGCTGGCGCTGTCCGCGATCCACCAGCACCTGGTGCGTGAAGGCCTGCGCACCACCGCCGGCCTGGTGGTCGAGACTGGCACGGCGCGCGAAGTGCACCACTTCGCCGTGCTCGCCGGCTACGGCGCCGAGGCCGTGCATCCCTACCTGGCCATGGAAACCCTGGCCGCGATCAGCCAGGGCCTGCCTGGCGACCTGAGCGCCGACAAGGCGATCTACAACTACGTCAAGGCGATCGGCAAGGGCCTGTCCAAGATCATGTCCAAGATGGGCGTATCAACCTACATGTCCTACTGCGGTGCGCAGCTGTTCGAGGCGATCGGCCTCAACAGCGAAACCGTGGACAAGTACTTCACCGGCACCGCCAGCCGTGTGGGTGGCATCGGCGTGTTCGAGATCGCCGAAGAAGGCATCCGCATGCACAAGGCCGCCTTCGGCGACGACCCGGTGCTGGCCACGATGCTGGAGACCGGCGGCGAATACGCCTGGCGCGCCCGGGGCGAAGAGCACATGTGGACGCCCGACGCCATCGCCAAGCTGCAGCACAGCACGCGAGCGAACAACTGGAACACGTACAAGGAGTACGCGCAGATCATCAACGACCAGAGCCGCCGCCACATGACGCTGCGCGGCCTGTTCGAATTCAAGATCAACCCCAGCACCGCGATCTCGATCGACGAGGTCGAGCCGGCGGCGGAAATCGTCAAGCGCTTCGCCACCGGCGCCATGTCGCTGGGTTCCATATCGACCGAGGCCCACGCGACGCTGGCCGTGGCGATGAACCGCATCGGCGGCAAGAGCAACACGGGTGAAGGTGGGGAGGACGCCCTGCGTTATCGCAACGAGCTCAAGGGCATCCCGATCAAGCAGGGCCAGACCATGTCGGACCTGCTGGGCAAGGACACCTTCGAGGTGGACTACGAGCTGCAGGCGGGCGACTCCATGCGCTCCAAGATCAAGCAGGTGGCTTCGGGCCGCTTCGGGGTCACGGCCGAGTACCTCAACAGCGCCGATCAGATCCAGATCAAGATGGCGCAGGGCGCCAAGCCCGGCGAGGGCGGCCAACTGCCCGGGGGCAAGGTGAGCGACTACATCGGCAAGCTGCGCCACAGCGTGCCGGGCGTGGGCCTGATCTCGCCGCCGCCGCACCACGACATCTATTCCATCGAGGATCTGGCGCAGCTGATCCACGACCTGAAGAACGTCGCACCGCACTCCAGCATCAGCGTCAAGCTGGTGTCCGAGATCGGCGTGGGCACCATCGCCGCGGGCGTTGCCAAGTGCAAGGCCGACCATGTGGTGATCGCGGGCCACGACGGCGGTACGGGCGCCTCGCCCTGGTCGTCCATCAAGCACGCTGGCAGTCCCTGGGAAATTGGCTTGGCCGAAACGCAGCAGACGCTGGTGCTCAACCGCCTGCGCAGCCGCATCCGCGTGCAGGCCGACGGCCAGATGAAGACCGGCCGCGACGTGGTGATCGGTGCCTTGCTCGGTGCCGACGAGTTCGGCTTCGCCACCGCGCCACTGGTGGTCGAGGGCTGCATCATGATGCGCAAGTGCCACCTCAACACCTGCCCGGTGGGTGTGGCCACGCAGGACCCGGTGCTGCGCAAGAAGTTCAGCGGCAAGCCCGAGCACGTGGTGAACTACTTCTTTTTCATCGCCGAAGAAGCGCGCCAGATCATGGCGCAGCTGGGCATCCGCAAGTTCGACGACCTGATCGGCCGCGCCGACCTGCTGGACATGAAGCAGGGCATCGAGCACTGGAAGGCGCGCGGCCTGGACTTCGGCCGCCTGCTGGCGCAGCCGATCGTGCCGGCCGACGTGCCGCGTTTCCACACCCAGGCGCAGGAGCACGGGCTGGAGAAGTCGCTCGACAACATCCTGATCCAGAAGTCGCGCGCGGCGATCGACAAGGGCGAGCGCGTGCAGTTCATCGAGGTGGCGCGCAACGTCAACCGCTCGGTGGGCGCGATGCTCTCGGGCGCCGTGACGAAGGTGCACCCCGAAGGCCTGCCGGACGACACCATCCGCATCCAGCTCGAGGGCACGGGTGGCCAGTCGTTCGGCGCATTCCTCACGCGTGGCATCACGCTGTACCTGATCGGCGACGCCAACGACTACACCGGTAAGGGCCTTTCCGGCGGGCGCGTGGTGGTGCGCCCCAGCATCGACTTCCGTGGCGAAGCCACGCGCAACATCATCGTGGGCAACACCGTGATGTACGGCGCCACCACCGGTGAAGCCTTCTTCAGCGGCGTGGCCGGCGAGCGGTTCGCGGTGCGCCTGTCGGGCGCCACCGCGGTGGTGGAGGGCACGGGCGACCACGGTTGTGAATACATGACCGGCGGCACCGTGGTGGTGCTGGGCAAGACCGGCCGCAACTTCGCCGC
>JAGKSX010000006.1 GCA_018993155.1 Hydrogenophaga sp. | reverse complement strand
CGGTGCTGGCCGACAGCAAGGCACGTGGTGACGTGCGCGCCGAGCTGGTCGAATCGCGCCGCGCCAACGGCGGCTAAGTTGTCGGCAGTGCGCTGAAAGCGACGCGCACGCTCAGACCTCCCGGGGGGCTGCTGGCCAAGGTCAGCAGCCCCCCGTTTTGTTGGGCGATCTGCGCCACGATCGCCAGGCCCAGGCCGCTGCCGGTGGCCTCGTTCTGCGGACTCAGGCGCACGAATCGCTCCAGCACCCGCTGGCGGTCGGCCTCGGCAATGCCGGGGCCGTTGTCGTTGACGCTCAGCTGGACGCGGCCCTCGCTCTGCTCGACGTGCAAGTCCACCCGGCTGCCCGGGGGCGTGTGGCGCAAGGCGTTGTCCACCAGGTTGTCGAGCAGCACGCGCAGGTCGTGCGGATCCGCCAGCACGGTGGCGGCCTCGCGCGTGTCCAGCCCGAGATCGATGCCACGGGCCTCGGCGCGGGCCGAAAACGCGGCCACCACGTCCGCCGCCAGTTGGTCCAGCCGCAGCGGCACGGGCCGGCGCTCGCGCCCATCCGCTTCCAGCCTCGCCATCTGCAGCAGTTGCGCCACCAGGTGGGTGCTGCGGGCGATGCCCTGGTCGAGTTCGTCCAGCGCGGCCTCGCGCTCGCCTGGCGGCGCGCGGCGCGTGAGCTGGGCCTGCAGCTTGACGGCTGCCAGGGGGGTGTTCAATTCATGGGCGGCGTCGGCCAGCATCTGGCGCTGGCGCGTGAGCAGGCGCGACACCCGCTCCAGCAATTGGTTGAGCGCCTGGCCCAGCGGCGCGACCTCTTCGGGCAAGCCGTCCGTGGCGATCGCTTGCAGGTCTTTTTCGTCCCGCCGCCGGATGTCCTGGCCCATCGCCTCCAGCGGCGCCAGCGCGCGGTTGACGGCCACGCGGATCAGCAGGCCGAGCAGCAGCACCAGCACCGCCACGGGCACCAGCAGCCAGGGCGCCATCTGGGCGAAGCTGCTGGCGCGGTCGCTGGCGGTCTTGGCGATCTGCACGATTTCCTCGTCGTCCACCAGCGTGTAGACCCGCCAGGCTTCGCCCGACCACTCGACATTGTGGAAACCGGGCTCCTGCAGGGGCGGGCCGATGCCCTCGACCGAGGCGTACAGCAGCTCTGCGTCGGTGGACCAGATCTGGCTGATGAAGCGGCCCAGGTCGTCCGTCACCCAGGGCGGCGGGTTGTCCTGCGGGGCCGGGCGGGCCGTGGGCCGCGGGGCGGCGTGCTCGGGTGGGTCCAGGGCCCAGCTGTGGGGGCGCACGCCGTGCCGCACCACCGAATGCGCGATCTGCTCCATGCCGAAATCGCGCACCCGGTTGAAGGCCTGCCAGGCCAGGTGGTAGGTGAAGGCGCTGACCAGCACGCTGGTGACGATCAGCGCCGTGATCTGCCAGAACAGCAGGCGCTGGCGGATCGAATTCATCTCGCTGCGACCAGCTTGTAGCCCACGCCCCGCACGTTCTTGATCCAGGCCGCGCCCAGCTTGCGCCGCAGGTGGTGCACGTGCACCTCCACCGCGTTGCTCGCCACCTCTTCCTGCCAGCCGTAGAGGCGGCTTTCCAACTGCTCGCGCGAGAGCACGGTGCCCGGGTTCTCCATCAGGGCGAGCAACAGGTCGTATTCGCGCGCGGCCAGCGCGACGGGCTGGTTGTCGAGCAGCGCCTCGCGGCGCAGCGGCCGCATGGTGAGGCGGCCGAACTGCAGCTCGGGCTGGGCGCGCCCGCTGCCCCGGCGCGCGAGCGCGTGCACGCGCGCCACCAGCTCGTCGAGGTCGAACGGCTTGGTGAGGTAGTCGTCTGCCCCCAGGTTGAGGCCGGCCACGCGGTCGCTCACGGCGTCGCGCGCCGAGACCACCAGCACCGGCACAGGGCGGTCTTCCGAGCGCAGCCACTGCAGCAGCTGCAGGCCATCCAGCCCGGGCAGGCCGATGTCGAGCAGCAGCACCGCGTACGGCTGCTCGCGCAGCGCGGCCTGCGTCTGCAGGCCGTCCTGCGTCCAGTCCAGGGAAAAGCCGGCCAGGCGCAGCCCACGCTCCATGCTGCGGCCCAGCATGAGGTCGTCTTCGGCGAGTAGAACTTTCATGGTTGCGTAGTGTGAGCGAAAAGAGCGAACGCCTCTGGTACAAAGCAACGCCCGACTCTGGAGGTTTCCTTGAGCACATTCCCGCAGGTGATTCTGTTCACCGACACCGATGGCCGTGCGCGTTTTCGCGAGGCCGAGATCCCCTTGTCCGAGGGCTCGCCGGCGGCCCGCCTGTCGGCCCTGCTGCCGGCGACGGCCTGCCAGTTGCGCCAGAGCCCGGTGGGCTTTCGCAGCGAGTTCCATTGCACCGGCGAGGCGCAATGGCTGTTCGTGCTGCAGGGCTGCATGGAGATCGGCCTGCAGGACGGCAGCTGGCGCGCCTTCGGGCCAGGCCAGCATTTCTACTCGGCCGACACGCTGCCCCCCGGGGCCAGCTTCGACCCCACGGTGCACGGCCACCGCAGCCGGCAGGTGGGCGACGAACCGCTGGTGACCCTGTTCGTTCGGGGCTGAATGAGCTGCTGCACGCCAGAGGTGGCTTGACCCAGGGACACCGAGGAACCGGCTTTGCCGGGCCTCTGGTGTCGCCCCCCTTTCAAGGGGGGAGGCGCCGAAGGCGACGCAGGGGGGTTACAGGAATCTGTCAAGCAGCCGGCGCGAGTGCGCGTCCAGCGCGAAGCGGTCGCGCACGCCGAAGCACACACCCTGGCCGCTCAGGATCAGCAGGGCCTGGCCTTCGAGGCGGCGGATGTCGTCCTCGCTGCGCAGCACGAAGCTGGTGGGGCCGCGGTCGGTGGTCACCTGCCAGGTGCTGGGCGTGGAGAAGGTGGACACCGATTCGATGCGCTGGATCACCGGCGTGAACTCGCGTTGCGCCAGCTCTTCCTGCAGCAACAGCCGCAGTTCGGCGGGCAGGGCGGAGAGGCGGTCCACCCAGACCAGTTCGTGGCCGTCGCTGCCCACCAGCGACAGGCCTTCGTCGGGCGCGCCGATGGGGAAGGCCCGCACGGGCACCACGCCCACGTGGGTCTCCCCGACCTCGTCCGTGAGCACGAGGCGGCCGAAGGGGTTGCGCTGCAGTTGCCAGGCGGGGTTCGGGGTGTTCATGCGTCGTGGTCCTCGGGCGTGTCGGCATCGAGCAGGGCGGCGGCCTCCTGCTCCTTGCGCGCCTGCGCTTCGTACAGGCGCCAGTAGGCGCCGCGCTGCGCCATCAGTTCGTCGTGCGGGCCAATCTCCACCACCTGGCCCCGGTCCATCACCACCAGGCGGTCGGCCTTGCGCAGGGTGGAGAGCCGGTGCGCGATGGCAATGGTGGTGCGGCCCTGCACCAGGTTGTCCAGCGCCTTCTGGATTTCCTTCTCGGTCTCGGTGTCCACGGAGGAGGTGGCCTCGTCCAGGATCAGGATGCGCGGGTCGATCAGCAGCGCGCGCGCGATGCTGATGCGCTGGCGCTCGCCACCCGAGAGACCCTGGCCGCGCTCGCCGACCAGCGAGTCGTAGCCCTGCGGCAGCCGCAGGATGAACTCGTGCGCGTGCGCGGCGCGCGCGGCGGCCACGATCTCGGCGCGCGTGGCGCCGGGTTTGCCGTAGGCGATGTTCTCGGCGATGGTGCCGAAGAACAGGAAGGGCTCCTGCAGCACCAGGCCGATGTGGCGGCGGAAATCGGCCACGCCGACGCGGCGGATGTCGGTGCCATCGATGCGGATGGCGCCTTCGCTCACGTCGTAGAAGCGGCACAGCAGGTTGACCAGGGTGCTCTTGCCCGAGCCGCTGTGGCCGACCAGGCCGATCATCTCGCCGGGGCGGATGTCCAGGCTCAGGTTGCGGATCACGGTGCGGCTGCCGTAGCGGAAGCTCACGCCCTCCATCTGCAGGCCGCCTTGCACCTGGGTCAGCGGCACCGGCTGCGCGGGCTCGGGGACGTTGGAGACGTGGTCCAGGATGTCGAAGATGCGCTTGGCGCCCGAGGCGGCTTTCTGCGTGACCGAGACGATGCGGCTCATCGAGTCGAGCCGCCCGTAGAAGCGCCCGATGTAGGCGATGAAGGCGGTGAGCACGCCCACCGTGATCTCGCTCTGGCTGACCAGCCAGATGCCGAAGGCCCACACCACCAGCAGGCCGATCTCGGTGAGCAGGGTGACGGTGGGGGTGAACAGCGACCAGGTCCTGTTGATGCGGTCGTTGACGGCCAGGTTGTGCTCGTTGGCCTGTCTGAAGCGCCGCGCTTCGCGGGCTTCCTGGGCGAAGGCCTTGACCACACGGATACCGGGGATGGTGTCGGCCAGCACGTTGGTCACCTCGCCCCAGACGCGGTCGATCTTCTCGAAGCCGGTGCGCAGGCGGTCGCGCACGAGGTGGATCATCCAGCCGATGAAGGGCAGGGGCACCAGCGTGGCCAGCGCCAGCCAGGGGTTGATCGAGAACAGGATCACCGCGGTCATGGTGATCATCAGCACGTCGGTGAGAAAGTCCAGCGCGTGCAGGGACAGGAAGACGCTGATGCGGTCGGTTTCGCTGCCGATGCGCGCCATGAGGTCGCCGGTGCGTTTGCTGCTGAAGTAGTCCAGCGAAAGCTCGAGCAGGTGGTCGAAGGTGGTGGTGCGCAGGTCCGAGCTGATGCGCTCGGACACCAGGGCCAGCAACCACGTGCGCGCCCAGCCCAGGCCCCAGGCCAGCAGGGCCGAGCCCAGCAGGCCGCCGAGCAGGGCCAGCACCAGGCCGGTGTCGATCTCCTGGCCGTTCTGGAACGGGATCAGCACCCGGTCCATCAGCGGGATGGTCAGGTAGGGCGGCACCAGCGTGGCGGCGGTGGAGGCCAGCGTGAGCAGGAAACCGGTGAGCAGCGTCCACCGGTAGGGCCGGGCGAAGCGCCACAGGCGCAGCAGCACCCAGGTGGACGGCGGGGCCTGCGGCGCTTCCTGGGCGCATTCCGGGCATTCATCGCTGTCGGCCGGCAGGGTGGCCTGGCACTCGGGGCAGGTGCGGGCGGGTTCCTCGATCACCTGCTCGGGCGCCTGATCCAGCTGGGCCATCAGGCGATGGAAGTGGTCGACCATGCGCGCGGCCCGGGCCTGCACGCCCATGGTGAAGTGCCACACCGCGATGCGCCCGTGGGCGTCGAGCAGCTCCAGGGTGCCGACACCAGCGTGGTCGCTCAGCCGCAACTCCATACCCGGGTTCAGTATCCACTCCTGGCCTTCGAGTGTGAACTTTTGACGGGTTAACAACAGGGTGCGCGTACGGAAATGTAAATCGCTGTCCAAGTCCAGCGCCAACGCAACGACAGCGCTATCATCGCCCCCCAGCTGGGTTGATGCGGGCCGCAAGGCGTCCTGTGCAGGGTCGGCTCCTGGGGCTGAGGATTCAGCTGGAAAGTGTGAAAGCATGGTGAAGATGACAGCGTGGCGTCGACCGCGAGAAATGGCATGCTCCCACGGGGGAGCCTTGCATTTTCACCGATGTCGAGCCCGCGATCGTTGATGGCATTGAAGTTCTTCTGAACCCCTGACCGGTACTACACCCGGTCGCCCGAATCACGCGTCCCGCCGGAGACATGAGCTCGAAACACGACATCACGCTGCTGCGCATCAACTACCTGCGCGGCCCCAATATCTGGACGTACCGACCGGTGCTCGAAGTCTGGCTGGATCTGGGCGATCTGGAGGACTTTCCTTCCAACAAGCTGCCCGGCTTCACCGAACGCCTGATCGAATGGCTGCCCGCCCTCGAAGAACACCACTGCGGTGTGGGCGAGCGCGGTGGCTTCATCCAGCGGCTGCGCGAAGGCACCTGGGCCGGCCACATCCTGGAACACATCGTCATCGAGCTGCTGAATCTGGCGGGCATGCCCACCGGTTTCGGCCAGACGCGCGAGACCAGCCGGCGCGGTGTCTACCGCATGGTGTTTCGCGCCCGCGACGAGGCCGTGGCCCGGGCCGCGCTCACCGAAGCGCATGCCCTGCTGCTCGCCGCCATCCGCCAGCGCGAGGACGGCGCGGCCGGCTTCGACGTGCCAGCCGCCGTGGCGCGCCTGGTCAACCAGATCGACCGCAGCTACCTCGGCCCGAGCACCGCGTCCATCGTCGCCGCGGCTACGGACCGGGGTATCCCCCACCTGCGACTGAACGACGGCAACCTGGTCCAGCTCGGCCAGGGCCGGCACCAGCGCCGCATCTGGACGGCCGAGACCGACCGCACCAGCGCCATCGCGGGCAACATCGCGCACGACAAGGACCTGACCAAGAGCCTGCTGGCCTCCTGCGGCGTGCCCGTGCCCGAAGGCCAGGTGGTCGACAGCCCGCAAGCCGCCTGGGAAGCCGCGCAGGAGATCGGCCTGCCGGTGGTGGTCAAACCTTCCGATGCCAACCATGGCCGTGGGGTGAGCCTGGACCTGTCGGAGCGCGAAGACATCGAAAAAGCCTTCGCGGTGGCCGACGCCGAGGGCAGCGAGGTCATGGTCGAGCGCTACGTGCTGGGCGACGAGCACCGCCTGCTGGTCGTGGGCGGCCGCGTGGTCGCGGCGGCGCGCGGCGAAAGCCTGTCGGTGGTGGGCGATGGCCGCTCCACCGTGGAACAGCTCATTGACAGCCAGCTCAACAGCGACCCGCGCCGGGGCGAGGCCGAGGAGTTCCCGCTCGAGACCATCCGCCTGGACCGCGAACCCGTCATGCGCCTGCTGCTGGAGCGTCAGGGCCTGTCAGGCGAGGCCGTGCCTGCCGCGGGCCGGCGCGTGATGGTGCAGCGCAATGGCAACGTGGCGATCGACTGCACCGACGAAGTGCACCCCGAGGTGGCGCACGCCGTGACGCTGGCCGCCCGTGTGGTGGGGCTGGACGTGGCCGGTGTGGACCTGGTTGCCCAGGACATCGGCCGCCCGCTGCAGGCGCAAGGCGGCGCGGTGGTGGAGGTGAACGCCGGGCCCGGGCTGCTGATGCACCTCAAGCCCGCCACCGGCCTGTCGCGTCCGGTGGGCCGCGCCATCGTGGACCACCTGTTCGACGAAGGCGGCAACGGCCGCGTGCCCATCGTGGGCGTGGCCAGCTCGCGCCATGGCAACGCCATCGCCCGCCTGGTAGGCTGGCTGCTGCACCTGAGCGGCCACCAGGTTGGCCTGGCCTGCCAGGACGGCCTGTTCCTGGGCAACCGCAAGGTCGATGCCCGGCCCAGCGCCCATTGGGAGGCCGGCCAGCGCCTGCTGATGAACCGCGAGATCGACGCCGTGGTGCTGGAGAACGGCCCGGCCGTCATCCTGGACGACGGCCTGGCTTACGACCGCTGCACCGTGGGGGTCGTGACCGATCTTGACGACTTCCAGGGCCTGGAACGGCACGACGTGCGCAGCACCGACCAGCTCTACCGCGTGATGCGCACCCAGGTCGACGTGGTGCTGCCCGACGGCGTGGCCGTGCTCAACGCCGACGACGCCCGGGTGCTGGAGATGGTCGAGCTGTGCGATGGGGATGTGATTCTTTACGGCATGGATGCCGCCTCGCCCGCGCTGCAGAAACACCGCGAGGCGGGCTCTCGCACCGTGTCGGTGTTCGAAGGCCAGCTGGTGCTGGCCGAAGGCGTGCGCAAGGCCCACCGCGTGCGGCTGGACGCACCCGTGGTGCAAGGGCTGCTGCAGGCGCTGGGCGCACACGCCTTGATGGCCGTGGCCGCCGCCGCCTGGGCGCTCGCGGTCTCGCCCGAACTGATGGCGGCCGGCATCGAGACGGCGGGTCTCGATGTCGCTCCTGCACCCGAACGGCCAGAACCGGTTACCCTGGACGCGGCGCGCTGAGCGCCGGTCCTCTCTTCATTCACTCCCAGCTTCCGTCATGGACGTTTCTCGCATCCGGACCCTGCGTGGCCCCAATCTCTGGAGCCGCCACACCTGCATCGAGGCCATCGTCTCGTGCGAACCGCACGAGATGGACCTGCAAGCCCTGCCGGATTTCGAACGGCGGCTGCGCGAGCTCTTCCCCTCCGTGGGACCTCTGGAGCCCAGCAATCCGCAAGAGCATCTGACCCTGGCCCATGTGCTGGAAGCCACCGCGCTGGCCCTGCAGACCCAGGCGGGGTGTCCGGTCTCCTTCAGCCGCACCTCGGCCACGCTGGAGCCCGGCGTGTTCCAGGTGGTGGCGCAGTACAGCGAAGAGGTGGTGGGCCGGCTGGCCTTCGACATCGCGCGCGAACTGCTCGCCGCCGCCAGCGCGGGCGATGCCGGAAGCTACGACGTGGAGGCGGCGATCGCCCGCCTGCGCGCGCTCGACGAAGACGTGCGCCTGGGTCCCAGCACTGGCTGCATCGTGGACGCCGCCGTGGCGCGCAACATTCCCTACCGCCGCCTCACCACCGGCAGCCTGGTGCAACTGGGCTGGGGCTCGCGCCAGCGCCGCATCTGGGCTGCCGAGGTGGACAGCACCAGCGCGGTCTCGGAGTCGATCGCCCAGGACAAGGACCTGACCAAGGCCCTGCTCGGCGCCGCCGGTGTGCCGGTGCCTGAAGGGCGGCCCGTCAGCGACGCCGACGACGCCTGGGCGGCCGCCATGGAGATTGGCCTGCCCGTGGTCGTCAAGCCGCAGGACGGCAACCAGGGCAAGGGCGTGACGGTCAACATCGTCTCGCGCGAGCACATGGACATCGCGTTCCGCGCGGCCGCCGAGATCGGCGACGTGATGGTCGAGAAATACCTGCCGGGCAGCGACTTCCGCCTGCTCGTGGTGGGCGACAAGGTGGTGGCCGCCTCGCGGCGCGAGCCACCGCACGTGATCGGCGATGGCGAGCACACCGTGCGCGAGCTGGTGGACCTGGTCAACGCCGACCCCCGGCGCGGCGACGGCCACGCCACCTCGCTGACGAAGATCCGCTTCGACGACATCGCCCTGGCGCGCCTGGACGTGCAGGGCCTCAAGCCCGAGTCGGTTCCCGAAATGGGCCGCCGCGTCGTGCTGCGCAACAACGCCAACCTGAGCACCGGTGGCACCGCGACAGACGTCACCGACGACCTGCACCCGGAGGTGGCCGCCCGCGCCGTGGCCGCCGCGCAGACGGTGGGCCTGGACATCTGCGGCGTGGACGTGGTCTGCGAGAACGTGCACGTGCCGCTGGAGAAGCAGCATGGTGGCGTGGTCGAGGTCAACGCCGCGCCCGGCCTGCGCATGCACCTCTCGCCCTCGTACGGCAAGGGCCGCCCGGTGGGCGAGGCCGTGATCGCCAACATGTTCGAACCCGGCGACGACGGGCGCATCCCCGTGGTCGCCGTCACCGGCACCAACGGCAAGACCACCACCACGCGGCTGATCGCGCACCTCATGGCCACCAGCGGCATGCGCGTGGGCATGACCAACACCGACGGCGTGTACGTCGATGGCCGCCAGATCGACAGCGGCGACTGCTCGGGCCCCAAGAGCGCGCGCAACGTGCTGCTGCACCCCGACGTGGACGCCGCCGTGCTCGAAACGGCCCGCGGGGGCATGCTGCGCGAGGGCCTCGGCTTCGACCAGTGCCAGGTCGCGGTGGTGACCAACGTGGGCACCGGCGATCACCTCGGCCTGAACTACATCACCACCGTCGAAGACCTCGCGGTGCTCAAGCGCGTGATCGTGATGAACGTCGCGCCCACGGGTTACGCGGTGCTCAACGCGGCCGATCCCATCGTCGCGGCCATGGCCGCCAAGTGCACCGGCGGCGTGGTCTTCTTCGCGCAGGACCACGACCACCCCTTGCTGGCCGCGCACCGTGTGCAGGGCAAACGAACCATCTGCGTCGAAGGCGATCGCATCATCGTGACCGAAGGCAGCTGGCGCGTGCAGATCCCGCTGCAGGGTGTGCCCATCACGCGCGGCGGCACCATCGGCTTCCAGAAGGACAACGTCATGGCGGCCATCGGCGCGGCCTGGTGCGCCGGCCTCGATTGGGACACTATCGCGCGCGGCCTGGCCAGCTTCTCCAACGACGCCGACAACGCGCCGGGCCGCTTCAACGTGATGGACTACCGCGGCGCCACCGTGATCGCCGACTACGGCCACAACCCGGACGCGATGCGCGCCCTGGTCGAGGCGGTCAACGCCATGCCCGCGCGCCGGCGCAGCGTGGTGATCAGCGGCGCGGGCGACCGCCGCGACGAAGACATCCGCGAGCAGACCGCGATCCTGGGCAAGGCCTTCGACGACGTGCTGCTGTTCCAGGATGCCTGCCAGCGGGGCCGCGAAGACGGCGAGGTGCTCACGCTGCTGCGCGAGGGACTCGCCGGGGCGAGCCGCACGAAAGAGGTGCTCGAGATCCGGGGCGAGTTCGTCGCCATCGACGCCGCGCTGGAGCGGCTGCAACCCGGCGACCTCTGCCTTGTGCTGGTGGACCAGGTGGAAGAGGCGCTCGCGCACCTCGCGCGGCGCATCCGCGAAGCGGGCGCCTCAGCCCGCTGACAGGGGCAGGTCGGGCAGGCGCAGCCGCAGCAGCGCCCGCACGAAGCCATGGTCGCTGCGGCTGCGGTCGCGGCCCTCGAACAGGTGGTCGTTGAACACCTCCACGCGCCGCACGTCGCCGATCGATCGGCGGCTGGTCGCGACGAACTGCTCGCTCACCAGCAACTGGTCCAGCACCTCGGGGTAGCCCTGGTGGATGTGCGAGTACGCCACGTCGCGGCGCATCGCCGCTTCGCCTTGCACGTCCCAGGCGCTGAACAGTGCGTGGTCAAGAGCGCCCTTGTCGTAGGCCACCTGCGAGGTGGCCGCGATCAACTGCGTCGTCACGCTGTGCGGACCGTCGTTCAGGTCGCCCATCAGCACGAGCGGCAGCTGGGTGCGGTGCAGCAGCTCGACCACCTTCAGGCGCAGCGCCAGGGCTTCGCTGGCGCGCATGACCAGCGAACGCAGCGAGGCCAAGGCCTGCACCGCCGGATCGGCCGTGTCTTCGATGCCCACCCCGTTGACATCTTCCAGGAACTTGGGCCGCTTGCTCTTGAGATGCGCGGTGATCACACAGACCGGCTGGCCGTGCTTGAGGCGCAGCATCGCGATCAACGGTGGGCGTTCGAAGCGGGTATGCAGGCCCAGGCCAGGCACCTGCACGCGGGCCGCTTCGGGAAAGTCGTCGAGCGACTGCACCGAATCGACCTTCAGGCGCGTCACGATGCCCACCCGGGGCGTGCCTTGCGCGCCGATCTGGCCGGGACCGTTTTCGGCACCGGGCACAGCGACGAAACCGTATTGCACCCCGCTGCGCGCCACCGCCGTGCGCAGGGCGGCCTCGTCCCAGACTTCCTGCACCGCCAGCACGTCGGCATTGAGGGCCCGGAACCGATCGCCCAGCCAACCCACCTTGCGCTCGAACTCGGTGTGGGTGTAAGGGTCCTGTCCCTCGTAGAAGTGGCGGCCTGGCTGTGCCAGGTTGAGCACGTTGCAGGTGGCCATCATGAGGGTGGCATAACGTGCCGACGCCCCGTTGCCGGCGGGGGCAGACGGGGCGCCGAGGGGGGTGGTGCGGTCAAGGGACATGACCGCACTGTAGTGGGAAAGCCGCCGCTTCAGCGGATGCGGCCGTAGCTGGTGCGCAGCGGATCGGCCGGGCCACCCGCGTTGCCGCGCTGACCACCGCCGCCACCGCCCTTGCCTCTGCCGCCACCGCGGTTGCCGGTGCGCATCGCGTCGATGCTGGTGCGCAGCGGATCGGGCTGGCCGCCGGGGTTGGCCGCGCGTGGGCGGGGTTCCTTGATGCGCAGGCTGCCCAGGTGGGCGTTGGGACCGGGCTGGCGCTCGGCACCGGGTTCGCGGTCCTCGCGCGGGCCGCGGTCTTCACGGAAGCCGCGGTCTTCGCGCGGCGGGCGCTGGCCTTGCTGGCCACCACCGTGGCGCTGGCCCTGGCGCTGGCCATTGCCACCGCCACCATTGCCGTTGGCGCGTTGACCGCCGCCACCGTTGCCGCGACGGCCTTCGCCGCGCGGGCCGTCGGCCTGGCTGCCATCACCTGCGGGGCGCTGGCGCTGGCCGCCACCGCCGTTGCCACGGCCCTGCGGCTCGCTGGCCTTCTTCTCGCGCACGCGCTGCAGCATCTCGGTGCGCGCGGCCTTGGCGGCAGCCGCCATCACCTCGCGGCTGGGCGGCTTGCCCGCGCCACCCCAGATGGTCTGGCGGCCCATGGCGATGGGCTCGGCCTTCTCGCCTGGCTCGGGCATGAACTCGGGGAAGATCTGCACCGGGATCTGCTGCTTGGTGAAGCGCTCGATCTCCATCATGAAGCCTTCTTCGTCAAGGCTCACGAGGTTCACGGCTTCGCCGCTGTTGCCTGCGCGGCCGGTGCGGCCGATGCGGTGCACGTAGTCTTCGCTGACGTTGGGAATCTCGTAGTTCACGACGTGCGGCAGCTCGTCGATGTCGATGCCGCGCGCGGCAATGTCGGTGGCGACCAGGGCGCGGATCTCACCGCTCTTGAAACCGGCCAGCGCCTGGGTGCGGGCGCCCTGGCTCTTGTTGCCGTGCAGCGCCATCGCGTGGATGCCGTTCTTGGTGAGGTACTCGGCGACGTTGTTGGCGCCGAACTTGGTGCGCGTGAACACCAGCACCTGGCTCCAGTTGTGCTGGTTGATGATGTGCACCAGCAGGGCCTTCTTCTTGCCGCGGCCCACAGGGTGGATCACCTGCGTGATGCGCTGCACCGTGGTGTTGCGAGGCGTCACCTGGATGTGCAGCGGGTCCTTGAGCAGGGCGCTGGCGAGGTCGCGGATCTCGTCGCTGAAGGTGGCCGAGAACAGCAGGCTCTGCTTTTCCTTGGGCACCAGCGCGAGGATCTTCTTCACGTCGTGGATGAAGCCCATGTCGAGCATGCGGTCGGCTTCGTCCAGCACCAGCATCTGCACGGTGGAGAGGTCGAGGAAGCCTTGCTGCTGCAGGTCGAGCAGGCGACCAGGGGTGGCCACCAGGATGTCGACGCCGCGCTTCATGGCGTTGATCTGCGGATTCATGCCGACGCCGCCGAAGACGACGGTGGAGGTCAGTGAAAGGTGTTTGCCGTACACGCGCACCGACTCTTCGACCTGGGCGGCGAGTTCGCGGGTGGGGGTGAGCACCAGGGCACGGATGCCCACGCCGCCGAAGCGGCTCTTGGCGCGCTCGCTGCCGGAGAGGCGTTGCAGCAGCGGGAGGGTGAAGGCGGCGGTCTTGC
>JAGKSX010000034.1 GCA_018993155.1 Hydrogenophaga sp. | reverse complement strand
GTCGGGCTGGTGACGTTGATCTCGGTCACCTTGTCGCCGATCATGTCCAGCCCCACCAGCAGCAGGCCGCGCGCGGCCAGCGTGGGCGCGATGGCCTCGGCCACGGCGCGGTCGGTGTCGCTCAGCGGCTGGGCCACGCCCTTGCCACCGGCCGCGAGGTTGCCCCGCACCTCGCTGCCCTGCGGAATGCGCGCGAGCACGAAAGGCGCGACCTGGCCACCGATCAGCAGCAGACGCTTGTCGCCCAGCACGATCTCCGGCAGGTAGCGCTGCACCATCACGCTGGTGGCGCCGCCCTGGTTCAGCGTCTCGATGATGGAGCCCAGGTTCATGCCGTCGGGCCCGACTCGGAAGATGCCCATGCCGCCCATGCCGTCGAGCGGCTTGAGGATGATGTCCTTGTGCTCGGCGTGGAAGGCGCGGATGGCCTCGGGCCGGCGCGTCACCAGCGTGGCCGGCGCGAACCGCGCGAACTCCATCAGCGCGAGTTTTTCCGGATGGTCGCGCAGCGCGCGCGGGCTGTTGAACACGCGCGCGCCTTCGCGCTCGGCCTGCTCCAGCAGGTGCGTGGCGTAGAAGAACTCGCTGTCGAACGGCGGGTCCTTGCGCATCAGCACGGCGTCGAAGCTGTGCAGCGGCTCGCGGCCTTCGCGCGTGGTGGTGAACCAGGCCTCGGCGTCACCGGTGAGCGTGACGTGGCGCACCTGCGCCGTCACCGGCTGGCCGCTCTGCCACTGCAGGTGCTCGGGCTCGCAGGCCGCCAGTGTGTGGCCGCGCCGCTGCAGCTCGCGCATCATGGCGAAGGTGGTGTCCTTGTGGATCTTGAAGGCTTCGAGCGGGTCGGCGACGACGAGGATTTTTTTCATGGCATTGTTCGTTCAGGGCTTTTTCGAGGTGAGTCCGTACTGTTGCACAAGCAGCGCGAGGGCGCCGGCGACCACGCCCCAGAAGGCCGAGCCGATGCCGCCGATGACCACGCCGCTGAGCGTGACGAGAAAGGTGATGAGAGCGGCCTCGCGGTGCGCGTCGTCCTTGAGCGCGGCGTGCAGGCCGCCACCGATGCTGCCCAGCAGCGCGATGCCGGCGATGGCCATGACCAGCTCGCGCGGGAAGGCGATGAGCAGTCCGGTGATGGCCGCGCCGAAGAGACCGATCAGCACGTAGATGCCGCCGCACACCACGGCGGCGGTGTAACGCTTCTTCGGGTCGGCATGGGCTTCGGGGCCCATGCAGATGGCCGCGGTGATGGCGCTGAGGTTGAGCGCGAAGGCACCGAAGGGCGCGAGAACCAGCGTGGCCGCGCCGCTGAGCGTGATGATCTTCGAGATCGGCATGTCGTAACCCGCCGCGCGGATCGCGGCCACGCCCGGCAGGTTCTGCGAGGCCATGGTGACGACGAACAGCGGCAGCGCCAGGCTGGTGAACGCGGCCAGGCTGAAGACGGGCAGGGTGAACACGGGCATGGCGAGTTCGAAGCTCACTGCGCCGCCATTGAACTGGCCCCGCGCCACCACGTAGGCGATGGCCACCGCCAGCGTGAGCGGCACCGCATAACGCGGCAGCAGGCGTCGGCCCAGCAGGTAGGCCAGCAGCATCAGCACCACCAGCGGCAGCGCGGTCTGCGCGGCGGCGAAGGCCTGCAGGCCAAAGCGCGCCAGCACGCCGGCCAGCAGGGCCGAGGCGATCGCCATCGGAATCTTGTTCATCACGCGCTCGAACCAGCCGGTGGCGCCCACCAGCACGATCAGAGCGGCGCTGATGAGGAAAGCCCCCACGGCATCGGCCATGGTGAAGCCGCCGGCAAGGCCCGCCGTGGCCAGCACCGCCGCGCCCGGCGTGCTCCAGGCGATCATGACGGGCTGGCGCAGCACCAGCGAGGGAATGGCCGAGCACAGGCCCATGCCCAGGCCGAGCGCCCACATCCAGGAAGTGATCTGCGCGGGGGTGGCGCCGAACGCCTGCGCGGCCTGGAAGACGATGGCCACCGAGCTGGTGAAGCCGACCAGAACGGCCACGAAGCCGGCCGTGGCGGCCGAGAGGTTGACGTCTCGAAAAAAGGAAGGCGACGCGGAGGAAGACATCGGGCGATTGTGCCGGGCGGCGACACAACGCACGGGGGCCACCGGCAATGGCCCCGAAACCCTGCTCGGCGGGCGCCGACGGAACCGAACCGCCAGGCCCCGCACTACTTCCTGACGGGTCGCGCTCGAGACGGCCCGGCCGTTCAACCAGGACCCAACCATGCGCTATGCCGCCTTGATGCACAAGCTCTTTGAGCAAACCCAGCTGGACAACTGTCAGGGCACCGCCCGGACCCCTCACTTCGAGGTGGACGGCACCATCGTCGGACTGATTCCCAAAGGCGATTCGGGTCTCGTCATGTACGTCGACCTCGGCCATCAACCCGGCAACGAGATTCAACTGCTGGAGTACAACGCCCGCGCCAATGACGAGGTGTCGGGCTGCTTCGTGGTCGTTCCCAACTCGGGAAAGGTGGCGTACCGCTTCGACGTGCCCCTGGACGCGCTGGAACGCACCCCGTCCTTGCCGGCCTGGCTGCAGGCGCGCGTCAACCAGGCCCGCACCGCGCTGGCCAGCGCCTGAGCCGCGCATGAATCCCATCATCAAGAACGCCCTCGGCTCCGGCCTCCCCGGCGTGGGCAACGCATTCGTCAGGGTCCACGTCAAGCCGTTCGCCCACCTGTTGTTCAACGAGACCAGGCGCCACCCCGAGGGTGCGCTGACGAAGACCGGCCACATCGCCTTCCAGCCCAACACCACGACGCACTGGCGCGGGTCATCGGGGACGAAAAATTCGACCTCTACTCTCTGCGAGGCGACAAGCCCATCGACAGAAGCCTGCTCACGGCCGAGGACCATCTCGGACCACCAGGCGTCCTTCCGGACAATCTGAACCCTAGATCTCCACTTTCGAGCCCAGCTCGATCACCGCGTTGCTCGGCAGGTTCAGGAACTCGGCCGCCGCGCTCGCGTTGTGGTGCATCTGGGCGAACAGCTTCTCGCGCCAGGGCGCCATGCCGCTGCCGATGGTGGGCACCACCACATCGCGCGAGAGAAAGTAGCTGGTGGTCATGGGGCCCATGTCGCAGCCGCGCCCGCGCATGGCCGACAGCGCCTCGGGCAGGTCCAGGTCGTTCTTGAAGCCATAGTTCACCACCACCTGCCAGCAGTCGTGCCCCAGCGGCTCGATCTCCAGCCGCTTGTTCAGCCCGATCCAGGGCACCTCCTGGCTGCGCACGGTCACGAACAGGTTCTGCTCGTGCAGCACCTTGTTGTGCTTGAGGTTGTGCAACATGGCGTTGGGCACGGTGCCGATGTCGGCCGTGAGGAACACCGCCGTGCCCTCCACCCGCACGGGCGGTGCGATGAACAGCGCATCGAGGAAGCTGTTCAGCTCGATCGATTCGGCGTGCTGCGCCTCGGTCATGAGCGAGCGGCCGCGCTTCCAGGTCATCATGAGCGTGAACACCGCGCCGCCGATGAGCAGCGGGAACCAGCCGCCGGCGAAGAGCTTGAGCAGGTTGGAGCTGAAGAAAGCGAGGTCGACCACGAAGAAGAAGCCGGTGGCCAGCACGCACAGCCACAGCGGGTACTTCCAGCTGTAGCGCACCACGTAGAAGGTGAGCACCGTGGTGATGAGCATGTCCAGCGTGACCGCGATGCCGTAGGCCGCCGCGAGGTTGCTGGACGACTTGAACATCACCACCGCCAGCACGATGGCGGTGAACAAACTCCAGTTCACGAACGGCATGTAGATCTGGCCGGTGTGCTTCACGCTGGTGTGCTGGATCTTCAGGCGCGGCAGGTAACCGAGCTGGATCGCCTGCTTGGTCACGCTGAAGGCACCGGTGATCAGGGCCTGCGAGGCGATCACCGTGGCCATGGTGGCCATGATCACCAGCGGCAGCAGCAGCCACTCGGGCGCCATGTTGAAGAACGGGTTCTTCACGGCCGCCGGGTCGGCCAGCAGCAATGCGCCCTGGCCGAAGTAGTTCAGCGTGAGGCAGGGCATGACGACGGTGAACCAGGCCAGGCGGATCGGGCGCTTGCCGAAGTGGCCCAGGTCGGCGTACAGCGCCTCGGCGCCGGTGACGCACAACACCACCGCGCCCAGGATGATGAAGCTGGTGCCGGGTTGCGCCCACATGAAGCGCAGCGCATGCAGCGGGCTGAGCGCGCCCAGGATCTCGGGATGGCCCACGATCTGCGACACGCCCAGCGCCGCGATGGTGAGGAACCAGGCCAGGGTGATCGGGCCGAAGAAACGGCCGATGCCGCTGGTGCCGCGCTTCTGCACCGCGAACAGCGCGAACAGCACCAGCAAGGTGATGGGCACCACGTAGTGCTTGAAGTGCGGCGAGATCACCTCCAGGCCCTCGACGGCCGAGAGCACCGAGATCGCCGGCGTGATGACGCCGTCGCCATAGAACAGTGCGGTGCCGAAGATGCCGATGGCCAGCAGCGTCTGGCGCAGCGCGGGCCGCTCCTTCACCGCCATGGAGGCCAGCGCGAGCATCGCGATCAGGCCGCCTTCGCCGTTGTTGTCGGCGCGCAGCACCAGCACCACGTACTTGAGGGAGACGATGACCGTCAGCGTCCAGAACAGGATGGACAGGATGCCGTAGACGTTGGCGTGGGTGAAAGGCACGTGGCCGGAGCCAAAGACCTCCTTCATGGCGTACAGCACGCTGGTGCCGATGTCGCCGTACACCACGCCAATGGCGCCGAGGGTGAGCGCAGCCAGTGACGATTTGGAAGCGGACACAAAACAACCCCGGCCTGTTGGCACGGGGTTCGGTTGTCGAGGGAATGCGATTGTGCGCCCGCCGGAGGGACCTTGTCTGCCGGCTCAGCGCTCTAAACAGTGGCGCCCGCGTCGAATGTTGCGCCGCAGCAACTCACTCGTAGACTTCGGCGTCCGGGTCGGTGGCTTCCAGCTCGTAGCTCGCCGCCAGCATGGCCAGGCGGCCGATCACGCCGTACATGTAGAAGCGGTTGGGCACGCTCGCGCCGGGCTTCTGGCCGGGCTGCGGCAGCTGTGCGCTCTGCTCGAACGCCAGCGGCACGTAGCTGGAGCCGGGCGCGTTGAGGTTCTCGTCCACACCGCGGTCGGCGTGCACGCGGTAGAAGCCGCCGACCACGTAGCGGTCCATCATGTAGACCACGGGCTCGGCCACCGCGCTGTTGATGCGCTCGTTGGTCAGCACGCCTTCCTGGATGATGACCTCGTGCACTTCCTGCCCGGCCTGGCCCACGGCCATGCGGGCCTTGGTCTTGGCCGAGAGGTTGTCGATGTCCTTGGCGTCGCGCACCGTCAGGATGCCCATGCCGCCCGTGCCGTTGTCGGCCTTGACCACCACGAACGGCTTTTCGTTGATGCCGTATTCCTTGTACTTGCGGCGGATCTTGCCCAGCAGCGCGTCGGTGTTGCTGCGCAGGCATTCCAGCCCGGCGTCCTCGTTGAAATCCACCTGCCCGCACTGGTTGAACATCGGGTTGATCAGCCAGTGGTCCATGCCCAGCAGCTTGCCGAAGCGCTTGGACACCTCTTCATAGGCCTTGAAATGATGGCTCTTGCGCCGCGTTCCCCAGCCACCGTGCAGCGGCGGCAGCAGGTACTGCTCGTGCAGGTCTTCCAGAATGCCGGGCACGCCCGCGCTCAGGTCGTTGTTGAGCAGGATGGTGCAGGGGTCGAAGTTCTTCAGGCCCAGGCGGCGCTTGCTGCGCAGCAGCGGCTCCAGCACCACCTTGTCGCCGCCGGGCAGCTCGATGGTGGTGGGGGCCTTGATGTCGTTGGAGAGCGAACCCAGGCGCACATTGAGCCCGGCCATGTAGAAGATGCGCTGCAACTGCGCCAGATTGCTCAGGTAGAAGATGTCGGTGGTGCTCTCGGGCACCAGCAACAGGTTCTTGGCCTCGGGGCAGATTTTCTCGATCGCCGCCATCGCCGCCTGCACCGCCAGCGGCAGCATCTCGGGCGTGAGGTGGTTCCAGCCGCCGGGATACAGGTTCGTGTCCACCGGCGCCAGCTTGAAACCCGCGTTGCGCACGTCCACCGAGGTGTAGAACGGCGGCGTGTGCTCCATCCACTCGAGGCGGAACCAGCGCTCGATCACCGGGGTGGACTCGAGGATGCGCTGCTCGAGCTCGTTGATGGGGCCGGTCAGGGCGGTGACGAGGTGCGGGACCATAGGGGGGAGGGGTATAGGCGGCTGGGGAGGCAACCAGTGTAATGGGGGCGCATGACGCCGATTTCAAGCCGTTTCCAGCGCCTGGAAGCGACCCCATGCCTGCCCAAGGGAGGATTCCGATGACGATTTTCGCCCTGATGACCGCCCTGGCCGCCTGGTTCAGCGTGTGGCGGCCACCCGAAAGCACCGGCCTGCGGGTGCTGCTGATGGGGGTGTTCCTGCTGCTGGGCGCCCTGTTCGCCCTGACCGGCGGCTTCGCCTACTGGTGGGACGGCGGCATGCGCCCAGCCCGAGCCAGCCCCTGGCTGCTCATCTGGGGCCTGCTGACCCTGGCCTCCCAGGCCGGCAACCTGCTGCGCGCGGTGTTCGAAGGAGAAGGCGGGACGGACTGGCCGGGGAGACGCTGAAGCTCAGTCGCCCGGGCCGAAGCGCACCAGCGAGCGCGCTTTCGCCTTGGCCGCCTCCACCTCGCGGTTGCGCGGCGCGGCCGTGGTGCGCAGCGAGGCCATGAGTTCGCGCGCCGTGGCCGCCACCTGCTCCACCGCGCGGTCAAACGCCGCTTCGTTGGCCTGCGACGGCACGTTGAAGCCGCTGAGCTTGCGCACGAATTGCAGCGAGGCGTCGCGGATTTCCAGCTCGGTCGCGGGTGGCTCGAAATTGAACAGGGTCTTGATGTTGCGGCACATGGTCTCTTCACTCCTGGTGAACGCCCTCAGGGGCGGTCGGCGGCGGCCCGGTAGGGCGGGCGCGCCGAGGGGTCGTGGCGGATGATCGCGCTGGCCTGCTGCACGTGCGGCAACGCCCGCGCAAAGGCCTCGGCCTGCGCCGCCACGGCCTGGCGCCTGGCACAGCCCTCGATGTACACCACACGCCCCTGCACCGTCACCCAGAGCGTGCTGTCGGCGGTGAACGCGGGGCGCCGTTTCAGGGCCTGCTGAAAGGCGGTGGCGATGTCCTGGTCGTAGGCGAAGGCGTTGGGGCGATCGCAGGCTTTCGCGAGCCAGCAGGTCGTGCCCTTCTCGGCGCGCCGGTGCGTCTGGGCCAGCCGCTCGCGCTCGGTGATGAACGGCCCCGCAGGCCGGGGGCAGTCGGGCACGGCGGCCGAGATCTGGAAGAACGGGTCGTTGAACCAGTTCTGCACCGCTTCACCCGCCACAGCCCCATCCGCATGCGCCAGGGCCAGGAATGCCAGCAGGCGCACCGGGCGTTTCACGGCCGGTCTTTCAGGGCGTCAGCCGCGCACTTCACCCTCGCCCAGCACCACGTACTTGAGCGAGGTCAGGCCTTCCACCCCCACCGGGCCGCGGGCGTGGAACTTGTCGGTGGAAATGCCGATTTCGGCCCCCAGGCCAAACTCGAAACCGTCGGCGAAGCGGGTGCTCGCATTCACCATGACACTGGCCGAGTCCACTTCACGCAGAAAACGCTGGGCGTGCACGTGGTCGGTGGTGATGATGGCGTCGGTGTGGTGGCTGCTGTAGCGGTTGATGTGGGCGATGGCCTCGTCCACGCCCGCCACCAGCTTGATGCTGATGACCGGGGCAAGGTATTCCTCCGACCAGTCGGCCTCGGTCGCGTCCTTCAGGTCCGCGCCCGGCACCGCCGCCAGGATCGCCCGGCTCTCGGGGCAGGCCCGCATCTCCACGCCCTTGGCGGCGAAGATGGCGCCGATCTTCGGCAGGAAATCGGCCGCCACGCCGCGCGCCACCAGCAGGCTCTCGGTGGCGTTGCAGGGGCTGTACTTCTGCGTCTTGGCGTTGTCGGTCACCTTCACCGCCAGCGCGATGTCGCAGGGCTCGTCCACGTAGGTGTGGCAGTTGCCGTCCAGGTGCTTGATGACCGGCACCTTGGCCTCGGCGCTGATGCGCTCGATCAGCCCCTTGCCACCGCGCGGGATGATCACATCCACGTACTGCGGCATGGTGATGAGCTGGCCCACGGCGGCGCGGTCCGTCGTCGGCACCAGTTGCACCGCGTCGGCCGGCAGGCCGGCGTCCGTCAGCGCGCGCTGCACCAGCGCGGCCAGGGCGCGGTTGGATTCGATGGCCTCGGAGCCTCCGCGCAGGATGGCCGCGTTGCCGCTCTTGATCGACAGCGAGGCGGCCTCGATCGTCACGTTGGGCCGGCTCTCGTAGACCATGCCGAACACGCCGATGGGCACGCGCATCTGGCCCACGCGGATGCCGCTGGGCATCTGCTTCATGCCGCTGATGTCGCCAATGATGTCGGGCATGGCCGCGAGCTGCTCGCAGCCCTGGGCGCAGGTCTCGATGACCTTGGGCGTGAGCTTGAGCCGGTCCACCATGGGTTCGCTCAGGCCATTGGCGCGGGCGCGCTCCAGGTCTTTCGCGTTGTCCACCTGCAGCGCGTCCACGTTGGCGCGCAGCAGCGCGGCCAGGCCGCGCAGGGCCGCCAGCTTGGTGGCCGCGCTGGCCTTGGCCATGAGCGCCGAGGCCGCCTTGGCCTGCAGCCCCAGGGTGTTCATGAGTTCGGTGGTGTTGGTCGCGTTCATCCGGGCAATTTTCGCAGAGGCGCGCGCCCTTGGGGCAAGCGGGGTCAAGCCCCGCCGCCGGGCTGGTGCGCCGACAGCACGTGGGTGGCCACCATGTCCAGGCTGGGGCGCACGATGCCCTGCTTGTCCGTCCAGACCTTGGGCGTGAGCCCGCCCGAGAGGCTGAGCGATTCGCCGTCGCGCAGCGCCACCAGCGCCTGGCCGGCCGCCTCGTCGAAGGCGATCACGTTGACGATGAACTCCTCGTCCGCCCGGTTGCGGGCCAGCACCCGGGCCACGATGTAGCCGCGCCCGGCCTTGTCCACGCGGCGGGAGGCCTCGCCCATCAGGCGCCCGGCGACCAGGCCGTCGATCATCGCGCGGGCCTCTCGAAACCGGCGGCGATCCAGGCCTGCGCGCTGTCCACGTTCAGCTTGAAGGTGGGCGGCACGGGCACGCAGGCCAACTCGGTGTCGAACTCGTCGAGCGCGCGCAGCGTGGCGGTGGCGCCCTCCTCGTCGGGCACGATGGCCAGCGCGACGCGGATGCGCTGCCCGTCCACCGTCACGGTCACGTTCTTGTTCAGCTCCGCATGCCGCTGCTGCTCGGAGCGGCGGATCACCTCTTTCGCGGTCTTCACCAGGGTGTTGAAGGCCGCGGTGTCCAGCGGCTTGGGGTTCTTCTTGTCGCGGCCCATGGTCCAGGGGCCGACCAGTGCGGGTTCGGCCCCGTTGTCCAGGTACATGGCGACGGCCCAACCGTCATCGTCGTCGTTCTTGATGACGCGGGCGGTCCAGTGTTCGTCGCTCCAGACGCGGGCTTCGTGAATGGGTTCTTGGGTATCGGATGTCATGAAAGGCAATCGGTCAAGGGCCGCAGAGGATAACGCCCGTCACTTCACCGGCATCGGCGTGGCGCGGTCCACCGCCACCACCGCCACCGAGTTCTGAGGCGAGCCTTCGATCACGCGGTCGGAGTAGGTGAGGTAGACCAGCGAATGCCGCTTGGCGTCCACCATGCGCACGATGCGCAGCCGCTTGAAGATCAGGCTGGTGCGTTCGCTGAAGATCTCTTCCTGCTCCTTGATGGGCTTGCCGATGGCGATCGGGCCGACCTGGCGACAGGCGATGGACGCCTCGGACTTGTCCTCGGCCAGGCCGAAGGCGCCTTTGATGCCCCCCGTCTTGGCGCGCGAGATGTAGCAGGTGACCCCCGTCACGCCGGGGTCGTCGTAGGCCTCGACCACGATCTTGTGGTCCGGCCCGATGAACTTGAACACGGTGTCCACCGAGCCGATCTCTTCGGCATGGGCGGCGGTGGTGGCGGCGGCGGCGAGCAGCAGGCAGGGAGCGAGGAAATGGCGCATGGAGGGCTTTCCGGTAGGGTGGCGATGCCCACACGGTAGCAGGCCGCGACATGCCGGGACACCCGACAGGCCTCAACCGGGCTCGGTCTCGCGGACGCGGTAGCGCTCGAAGATGGGCGAAGAGGTGCTGGCCAAGGCCAGTTCGGCAGCGATCGCGACCAGCGCCGGGCCGAGCTCCTTCATGCGCGATTCCGTCAAGCGGATCAGCGGGCCTGCGATCGTGATCACGCCGATGGCGGCTTCGCCCGGGCGCTGGATCGCCGCCGCCATGGCACTCATGCCTGGCGCGAACATTTCATTGATCGTGCTGTAGCCGCGCCGGCGCGTGTCCTCGAGGATTTTCGCGAGTGCCTTCACGGTGTTGGGCGCCTTGGGCCCAAACTGCTCGCGGCTGCCAAAGCCCTGGCGCGCCACGATCTCCAGCGCCTGGTTCTCGGGCAGGGTGGCCAGCCACGCATGGCCTGCCGAGCTGCACGACAGGCGCACATCGGTGCCTGCGTCCGGGTCGTAGCGCAGGCCCGCCTTGGCGCCCTGCGCCTTGGCAACGAAGGTCAGGCGCTCGCCGTCAACGATGGCCAGACGCACGAGTTCGCCCGAGATCTCGGCCATGCGGTCGATCAGCGGCTGCGCGATGTCGACGATGCCGGACCCGCTCAGGTAGTTGAGGCCCAGCGCGGCAAGCTTGGTGGTGAGCGCGTAGTCGCCGTGCTCGCGCATCTGGCGCACCCAGCCGCAACGAACAAGGTCGCTGAGCATGCGGTGGCATGCGCTGCGCGGGATGTTCAGGTCGTCGGCAATCGAGGCCAGAGGCTGGCCTTCGGGGCGTGCCGCGAGGTACTCAAGGGCAGCGAGGGATCGGTCGAGGTTGATGGCCATGGATTCCGCTATTGCAACACACGGCAAAAATGGAATAGCATTCCAACTGGAACATGATTCTCAAAATCGCCGTCCCATTCGATTCTGACGCAATTCCAAGGAGACAACACGTGAAGATCAAGGCATCGTTGGCCGTGCTGGCCACCGCTCTTTCGCTCGGCCTGGCCAGCGGGGCGGGTGCGCAGGACATCCAGGAACGCACCATCAAGTTTGGCCATCTGAACAATGCGGGCCATCCCACCAGCCTGGGCGTGCGCAAGTTCGCCGAGATCGTCGCCGCCAAGACCGGCGGCAAGATCAAGGTGCAGGAGTTCGCGTCGTCCCAGCTCGGCAACGAGCTGCAGCAGCAGGCGGCCCTGCAAGGCGGTGTGCAGGAGATGCTGGTGGCATCGACCACCTCGCTCAATGGCATCGTCAAGGAATTTGGCCTGCTGGACTTTCCCTTCCTGTTCGCGAATGAGCGGCAGGCCGATGCGCTGGTGGACGGCCCGCTGGGCAAGATGCTCACCGCCAAACTGCCGGAAAAGGGCCTGGTGGTGCTGGGCTTCTTCGATCTGGGGTTCCGCAACGTCACCAACAGCAAGCGGCCCATCACCAAGGGCGCCGATCTGGAAGGCTTGAAGCTGCGCGTGATCCCCAACCCGGTGTTCCTGGAAACCTTCAGGACATTCAAGGCCAACCCGCTGCCGATGCCGTTTGCCGAACTGTACGGCGCGCTCGACAGCAAAGCGGTCGATGGGCAGGAGAATCCCTTCGCGGTCATCGAGTCGAGCAAGTTCTACGAAGTCCAGAAGTACGTGAGCGGCACCAACCACGTCTACGCGACCAATCCCATCCAGATCAGCAAACGTTTCTGGGACCGCCTCTCGCCGGTGGAACAGAAGATTCTTCAGGAAGCCGCCACTGAAGCTCAGAACTGGCAACGAGTCATCAGCCGGGAGGTCTCAGGCAAAGCGCTGGGCGAGCTCAAGGCCAAAGGCATGATCTACAACGACATTCCCGCCGCAGAACTGGCCCGCATGCGGGCCGAAGTGCGCCCCGTCTACGACAAGTTCTCCGCCGCCTACGACCAGGCGGTCGTCACCCTCTTCAGAGCCGAACTGGAGCGGGTCTCCAAGCTCTGAACCCCATGAAAATCCTTGTCCTGCACGGACCGAACCTGAACCTGTTCGGCCGGCGCGAACCCCACATCTACGGCACCACCACGCTCGCGGAGATCAACGACCGCCTGCGTGCGCTCGCGGTGGAACTGGAGGTCGAGCTTGAGATTCACCAGTCCAACCACGAAGGGGTGCTGGTGGACCGCTTTCACGACAACATCGATGTGGCGGCCGGCGCGCTGCTCAACCCCGCGGCCCTTACCCAGCACGGCGTGTCGCTGCACGACGCGATCAAGGCCATGCCATTTCCGGTGCTCGAGATCCACATGTCGAACATCGGCGCGCGCGAGCAGTGGCGCCATCACTCGATCATCTCGCCCGCGGTCAAGGCAACGATCCAGGGCCTGGGCTGGCGCTCGTACACAGCGGGCCTGCGCGCGCTCGTCGAACTGGTGCGCGAAGCGCGCACCACCGCCTGACAGCGCGAACGGCGAAGCCAGGAAACACCATGGCGCTGCTGGGTCAAGGAGCCGTGGCCATGTGGTGGGACATTGCACCCGCCTTCAGGGCCGAGTTCGAAGACTGGCACACGCACGAGCACTTCCCGGAGCGCATGGCCATCCCCGGGTTCCACCGCGGCTCGCGTTGGGCCGCTGCCGATGGCGGCGAAGGCTTCTTCGTGCTGTACGAACTCGAGGCCTATGAGACCCTGGCGTCACCCGGCTACCTTGGGCGGCTCAATGCGCCCACCCCCTGGTCCGCGAAGATGATGCCGCACCACCGCCACATGGTGCGCAGCCAGTGCCGTGTGCTCGAAAGCTTTGGCGGCGCGCTGTCGCGCCACGCGCTCACGGTGCGCCTGTCACCGAGCGACGGTGCCGCCGAGCGGCTGCGCGACCACCTGCGCACGCAGGCCAACGCGTTCAGGTCGCGCCCCGGCATCTCGGCCGCCCACCTGCTCGTCCATCAGGCGCCCCAGATCGAGACCACGACAGAGCAGAAAATTCGCGGGGGACCGGACCCTGCAGCCGACTGGATCTTCATCGTCTGCGGCTACGACCTTGCGTCGCTGCAAGCCCTGGCCGGAACGGAACTGTCCGATGCGCAACTTGCCAGCGCGGGCGCAAAAATCGGTGCGGTGCGGGGTCTGTATGCGCTCTCGCACTCCAACACCGCCGCCGACGTCGGCTGAGGGAAAAGCGCAGCCAGGTACTGCCGCCGCTTCAGCGCAGGCCGAAGAAACTCAGAATGACGCCAATGACGACAACCAGGCCCACGATGTAGATGATGGTGTTCATGAGGTGTGCTCCTTGTAGAGAAACCCCATCGTAGGAAGCCTGGATCGTCTGGCGTGTCAGCCGTCGCGATGCCACCTTGTAGGACAGCGCGCAGGCCGCCCACCGGCAGGCCGACCATGCCCCCGGATCAGCGCGTGCCCGCCCCCACCAGCATCTCGCAAGGGCCCACGAAACCACCCGCCTCGGTTTCAAAGCGGGCCAGGGCCTGCTCGATCTCCGTCCACGTGTCGGCGCGTTCGTCCTCGCTCAGGCCCGCCAGCATCTGGTGCAGGGCACCGAAGGACTCGCGCTCGAAGCGCACGCACTCGGCAGCCGTGGGAAGGTGCACGGGGGAATCGACCCTGCGCACCTCCACGTCCCGAAAACCCGCCTGCTCCAGCGTCTTCGCCAGCACGCCCTCGGCGCCCAGGGAGAACGGCCCTGGCTGCCCCGGCAGGGGCGGCGGCAGCTGCGCGCGCCGCCGGATGATGCCGACGGGCACGGCAAAGAAGGGGTTGCGCTCGGCGGTGGAATACACCACCGCAGCGAACCGCCCGCCCGGCTTCAAGGCATGGCGGATGCCGGCAAGGGCGCGTTGCTGGTCGGGGAAGTAGATCAGGCCGACGCGCGAGACCGCGGCGTCGAAAGAGGCGCCAGGCAAGAGGTCGTGGCGCTCACCATCGAGTTCCAGGGTGTCCACGTTCAGCAGGCCGGCCTGCTCGGCCGCCCGTCTCGCGTGGCGCAGGATCGCGGGGGAGATGTCGGTCGCCAGCACGTGGCCACGCGCGCCCACGCGGCGCGCGGCGACCAGGGTCTGTTCGCCCGCGCCCGCCGCCACGTCAAGCACGCGCGCGCCGGGGCCGACGGCCGCCATGTCCAGCATGGCCTCGGTCGCGGGGCCCAGCCAGCGGGCCAGCAGGGGCCCCCATCGGTCCCAGGCTTCGGCGGCGTTCTCCCACTGCGCGCGCGTGGACTGGCGGAACTTCTCGGCATCGAAAACAGCCGGGGCGGCGGGCGAGGCAATAAGGGTCTCGGTCATGGTGGTGCTCCTTGAAAAGACCGATGCGGGTTGCACGGTCGGTCTTCAAGTTAAGCCCGATGCCAGGCACCCTCAAGTCCAGAATCTGGAGTAGGCAAGCCGGCGGCACACCGATAGACTGGCCCGCATGATCGACTACATGCAGTTCTGTACCGTCGCCCGAGGCGCCGAGGTATTGGGCGAGCTGTGGACACCCCTCGTGGTGCGCGAATTGCTCTGCGGCAGCCACCGCTTCAACGACATTCACCGAGGCGTGCCGCGCATGTCGGCCACGCTGCTGACGCAGCGGCTGCGCAAGCTGGAAGAGATCGGCGTCGTCGAGCGGCGGCGCGTCGAAAAGACCTGGGAATACCACCTGACGCCCGCAGGCGAAGAACTGCGGCCGATCGTCGTCGGCATCGGGCATTGGGGCGCGCGCTGGATCGGCAGCCGGCTGCGGCACGAACAACTCGATGCGGGCTTCCTGATGTGGGACATTCGCCGCTTCGCGCGCCTGGAGGCGTTTCCCGACGGAGAACGCACCGTCGTCCACTTCCGGTTCAGCGATGCGCCGGCGGCCGAGCGGCAATGGTGGCTGGTGGTGGAGCACCACGAGGCCGACCTCTGCCGCGACGACCCGGGTCACGACGTGAGCGTGCTGGTCGACTCGACGGTGCGCGCGCTCACCGAAATCTGGACCGGTGACAGCGCCCCCGAGCAGGCCATCCAGTCCGGAAACCTCAAGGTGCAAGGCGCTGGCCGCAACGGCCAGCGGCTATGGCACTGGTTGGGGCGCAGCATGTTCGCCCCGACGCGCATGGCGCAGCGCTGAAGGCGCGGCTACTTCCCGACCGGCGCGATGTCACCGATCGGCGGCCTGCGCCGCGACCACCACCGCATCAGCACCGGCAGCAGCAGCATCAGGCCGCCACTCAGCCAGAGCCCGATGGAAATCGGGCTGGCGACCAGGATGCTCGCATCGCCGTTGCTGATGGACAGCGCGCGGCGCAGGTTCTGCTCCATCAGGTCGCCCAGCACGAAACCCAGGATCAAGGGCGCCATCGGCACGCCCTGCTTGCGCAGCAGGTAGGCCGCGAAGCCGAGCACCACCATGAGCATCAGGTCGAAGGTGGTGGCGTGCACCGCGTACACCCCCACGCTGCTCACGGCCAGGATGGACGGCACCAGGAACCAGTTGGGCACGCGCAGGATGCGCGTGAAGAGCCCCACCATGGGGATGTTCATCACCAGCAACATCACATTGGCCAGGAACAGCGAGGCGATCAGCCCCCACACCAGCGTGGGCTGCTGCGTGAACAGGGCCGGGCCCGGCGTGATGTTGTAGAGCGAGAGCGCCCCCACCATCACGGCCGTGGTGCCCGAGCCGGGGATGCCCAGCGTGAGCATGGGCACAAAGGAGCCGGTGGCGGCGGAGTTGTTGGCCGCCTCGGGCGCGGCCACGCCGCGGATGTCGCCCTGGCCGAAGGTGCCTTCCTTGTCGGTCAGCCGCTTCTCCATCGAATAGGCCATGGCACTGGCGATGGTGGCGCCCGCGCCGGGCAGCACGCCCACCAAGAAACCCAGCACGCTGGAGCGCAACGTGCCCCACCAGGTGGCCGCCATCTCGCGCAGGGTGAACAGCATGCGCCCGGTCTGCGTGATCACGCCCGCGCTGCTGTGGTGCTCCTGAAGCATGAGCAGGATCTCGCTGATGGAGAACACCCCGATCACGACCACCACGAACTGGATGCCGTCGGAGAGGTGGATGTCGCCACCGGTGAAGCGGTACACGCCGGAGTTCGAGTCCAGCCCCACGCAGGACATGGCCAGTCCGATCAGCGCGGCCACGCCCGCCTTCACCGGTGCATCGCCCATCAGCCCCGCGATGCAGGCGAACGCGAAACACATGAGCGCGAAATACTCCGCCGGGCCGAACGACAGCGCCCACTGCGCCAGCAGGGGCGCCAGCAGCACGATGCCCAGCGTGGCGATCAGGGAACCCACGAACGAACTCCACGCCGAAATCGACAGCGCCACGCCACCCAGGCCCTGGCGCGCCATCGGGTAGCCGTCGAGCGCCGTCATGATCGCGCCCGCATCGCCCGGCACGTTGAGCAGGATGGAGGAGATGCGCCCGCCGTACTCGCAGCCGATGTAAACCGCCGCCAGCAGGATCAGCGAAGTCTCCGGCGGCAGCTTCATCGCGAAGGCCAGCGGCATGAGGATGGCCACGCCGTTGATGGGCCCCAGGCCGGGCAGCAGCCCGACGATGGTGCCGATGAACGAACCCAGCGCGGCGATGACCAGGTTGACGGGGCTGAACGCCACGCCGAAACCCTCCATCAGGTGTTTCAGCACATCCATCTCACACCCCTCCCAGCCACGCGGCCAGCGGGCCGACGGGCAGCACCACGTCGAGCACCTTGTCGAACAACAGGTACAGCACCCCACCCAGCGCCGCGCCCCCAGCCAGCGTCTTGCGCCAGCTGCCGCCAAACGCCATGCCCACCGGCACCGTCATCAGCGCCGTGGCCAGCGCGAAGCCCAGCGCCTGGAACAGCGCGGCATACGCCAGGATCGCGCCCGCGCACCACAGCGTGGGCACCCAGGGCACGCCCCGCAAAGCCCCCGCACCCTGCGTGGGGCGCAACATCAGCCACAGACCCGACAGGCCCAGCCCCACGGCCAGCAGCAAGGGGAAGGCGCGCGGGCCCAAAGGCTCGTAGGAAAAGGCGGCGGTGTAGTCGCGCGCCGCCGCGGCCATGGCCACGGACGCGAGGACACACGCCGCGCCAAGTGCTCGATCGCTCATGGCCTTACTTGGCGGGCGTGGTGGCCAGACCGAACTCGTCGGCCAGCTTGCGGTAGCCCGCCACCTGCTTCTTCACATACGCGTCCAGCTCGGGGCCCGTCATCGCGAGCGGGAACAGGCCGCGCTCCGCGCGCATCGCGTTGTAGGCCGGCGTGGCCATCATCTTGTTGAAGGTGTCGACCCAGACCTTGTAATCCGCGTCGCTGACCTTGGGGCCCAGGTAGAAGCCGCGGATGATCGGCCACTGCACGTCGAAGCCCTGCTCGGTCGCGGTGGGGATGCTGGCCATGTCGCCGCTCAGGCGCTTGTCGTGCATCACCGCGAGGATGCGCACCTTCGCACCCGCCTTGATCTGCTGCTGGGCCTCGGCCGCGTCGCCGGTGAACACGTGGATGTGACCGCCCTGCAAGGCCGTGAGCGCCTCGCCCCCGCCTTCGAACGCCACATAGCGCATGGACTTGGGGTTGACGCCACCGGCGCGCGCCGTCAGCGCGGCCTTCATCCAGTCCTGGCTGCCCACCGTGCCGCCCGCGCCCAGCACCACCTTGGTGGGGTCGGCCTTCATCGCGGCCATCACCTCCTTCAGAGACTTGAACGGCGACCCTTCGGCCACCACCACCGCGCCGTAGTCCGTGCCGATGGCGGAGAGCCAGCGCACGTCGTTCTCGGTGTAGCGGCCGAACTTGCCCTGCGCCAGGTTCAGCAACGAGCCACCGGAGAAGGCGATGATGGTGTTCGCGCTGTCGGGGCGCTGGGCGATCACGGTGTTGTAAGCCACCGCACCGATGCCGCCAGGCATGTAGGTCACGCGCATCGGGTCGGCGATGAACTTGCCGTCCACCAGCGTGCTCTGCACCAGCTTGCAAGTCAGGTCGAAACCGCCGCCGGGCTTGGCGGGCGCGATGCACTCGGTTTTCTCCAGGGCGCCGGCCGCGTGCGCCGACAGGGCGCCCGTCGCGAAGGCGATCATCGCCAGAAGAAGGCGGGTGGGAAATTTCATGACAGTGTCTCCTCGGTAGGGCTGCTTGCTTGCGGAATGCCCACGCGGTCTCGGCGTGGCAGGCCACTGTAAAAAATGCGCACTTTCAAGACGCTTTCAGCGCGGCCGCGAATCCCTGAGGGTTAACCCGAAAACCCGGCGGGCAAGGCCAGCACCACCACCAGCCCGCGCCCATCGGGACCGGGCCGCACCTGCATCGAGCCCCCATGGCGCAGCGCCACCGAGCGCACGATGGACAAACCCAGCCCCGAGCCCGGCAGCTGCCGACCACCACCGCCCCGGAAGAACCGCTCCCCGGCGCGCTGCAGTTCCTCCGCCGGCATGCCCGGCCCGTCGTCCACCACGCTGAAACACACCTGCCCGCCCTCGCCGCCCAGGAACAGCGTGACGCGGCTGCCCTCGCCCCCGTGGCGGATCGCGTTGTGCAACAGGTTCGACAAGGCCTCGTTCAACAGCGCGGGCTCGCCCTGGAACGGCAGCGAGGCCATGGGCGCGTGCAGGCCCAGGTCCACCCCCTGCTGCCGCGCCACCGGCCACCAGCGGCGCATCAGGTCTTCGGCCATCACCACCGCGTCCAGCGCCTCGGGCGCGGGCGGCGCGCTGTCGGCCTTGGCCATCGCCAGCATCTGGTTGGTCTGGCGGATGGTCTCGTCCAGCTGCGAGCGAATGTCGTCCACCACCGTGCGCAACGCGGCCGGGTCGTCTTCGCGCAATGCATAAGCCACCTGCGTGGACAGCGTGGTCAACGGCGTGCGCAGCTGGTGAGACGCATCGTCCACGAAACGCCTCTGCTGCTCGCTCTGCGCGCGGTTGCGCTCCACGTGGTGGTTGATCGCGCCCACCAGCGGCAGCAGCTCGGCCGGCACGTCGTCGCTCGCGATCGGCGTGAGGTCTTGCGGCGAGCGCGACTCCACGTCCTGCCGCAGGCGCGCCAGCGGCTGCAGCGCCCAGGCGATGGTGAGGCCGAACAAGGCGCTCGCCACCACCACCAGGAAAAAGTCGCGCGCCACCGACTGCCACACCAGCGAGCGCTGGAAGTCCGTGCGCGCCTCCAGCGTTTCGGCCACCTGGATCACCACGCGTTGAGAGCCCGCCGCGCCCGCCAGCGGCGGCGACAGCTCGCGCGCGTAGCTGCCCACGCGCACCGCCTCACCGAAATACTCGCCGTCGTAGAACTGGGGCACGCCGGTTTTCAAAGGCTGGGGCGGCGCGGGCAGCCCCGGGCTGCCAATCTCCACCAGGCCGTCTTCCGAGGCCACGCGGTAATACACCTTGCCATTGGCCGTCAGCTCGAAGAACTCCAGCATGCGGTACGGCAGCTCCACACCCAGCCCGCCGCTGGCGGTGGAAATGCTCGAATCGATCGACTTCACCGCGCCCAGCAGCGAGCGGTCGTAAGCCGCGTCCGCCGCGTCACTCGCCGTGCGCCAGGCCAGCCACAGCTCGGCCGAGAACACCAGCAACATGCCCGGAATCAGCACCACCAGCAGCGCCCGCCGGATGCTCGACCGCAGCCAGCGCCGGGGCGGCTTCATGGCGCGCATTCCAGCAGGTAACCCATGCCGCGCAGCGTGGTGATGCGCACCGGCGAGTCCTCCAGCCGCTTGCGCAGGCGGTGCACCAGCACCTCGATCGCCTCGGGGTGCACATCGCTCTCGTCGGAAAACACGCGCTCCACCAGCTCGCGCTTGGACAACGGCTCGCCGCTGTGCTGGATCAGCGCGCGCATCACCGCGTGCTCGCGCGGCGTGAACGTCAACACCTCCTGCTGCAGGCGGAACTGCCGGCTCGCGCTGTCGTAGCTCAAGGGGCCGCAGGCGAAGCGCGCGTGGTCCACACCGTGCGAACGCCGGATCAGCGCCGTCAACCGGGCTTCCAGCTCCGCCAGCTCGAACGGCTTGGCCAGGAAATCGTCGGCCCCGCCGTGCAGGCAGCTCACGCGCTCCATCAACGAGTCGCGCGCGGTGAGGATCAGCACGGGCAGGCGCTGGTCCGCCTCGCGCAGATCGGCCAGCACGTCGTGCCCCTCCACCCCGGGCAGGCCCAGGTCCAGGATGAGGGCGTCGTAGCGCGTGGCCTTGAGGCTGCGGCGGACCAGGCGGCCGTCGTTCACCCAGTCGATCAGGAAACCGTTCTGCGCCAAGGCCTTGGTGAGCCAGTTGCCAAGATCGGCATCGTCTTCGGCGAGCAGTATCCGCATGGTGAGGTGTCTCCTGGATGCGGAGCAGAGGATACCCGCAGGCAGCAGCGCCGGGCCACCGGTCAGATCTCCAGGCTCGTCACCCTGTCCGTGCAGTCGTACAGCGCGTCCACGGTGAGCGACAGCACCTTGAGCTGGCGCCGCATTTCGTCGTGCAGCGTCTGCTTGAGCACGGCGCGTTGCACCTCCGGCGGTGCGGTGTTCAAAGCCAGGTGCTTCGCCGGGTCCACGGGTGGGTCTTCCAGCGAAGCGCGCGTATCCATCAGCAACGACAGCTGCGCCACTTGCTCATTGGTCTGGACAACAAGGGCGAGGAGATGGGTGAAGAGTTGCTCGGCTTGGGCGCGGGTGGATGATGCGCTGCGAGAGGTTCGGGTTTTGGCCATGGGTGAGCTCCCTGCGTTCGGTTGGTGGTGAACAACCGCCGCGCCTCACTTGTGATGAGGGCGGCGGCTCGAACGGGCGGGAAGACCGGAAAAGCCGCATGCGCGAAAAACCGGCGAGCCTCGCGGCTCCCCATCCGAGCCGCCATAAACGGACACGGACGATAAGTCGCCACTCGGCTGCGCCGAAAAAGATGCGACTTGCGTCACATCCAGCTTTTTTTCCTGGCTTCCCGGCCAGGTCGCACCTTTTTTTGGCGCGACGGCGGAGTATAGCCAGATGGATAACCCAAAAGCATTCAAACTAACCCTAGGCAGAGTGGCTACGCACCCGCAAAAGGTGCGTAAAGTGCGCCAGTCTTAGGACTTTGTCCATGGATGGCGTCGAAACGAATGGAGCGCATCACTAAGCTCGAGTAGCTTGCTGCTAGAACTCCGGCATACATGAAGTACTGTTCCGCGAGACTACGTTGCATCACTTCTTTAGAGGACTGAGATGCCCTATAAGGCCCACCACACATTCTCTGCCCCCCAAGATCAAGACCATGTCGTATGGCGGTACTTGGACCTCTCTAAATTTGCGCATGTTCTGTTCACTCGCACACTGCATTTCACGAGAATCGACCAATTCAGCGACCCATTTGAAGGAAGTGCGTCACTCTTGGCTGCAAACTCCTTAGTCGAGTTCTACAAAAATGCCGTTGAGGAAGCCAAGATTTCTGTTTTGCACCAAGAACGCCCTGAGGCCCTTAGAGCCGATTTCTTGAACACGCGCGAGTTGCGAGCCACGACGTACGCAAACTGCTGGCATTTGAGTGCTCACGAGTCCGCAGCTATGTGGAATCAATATCTCATCCACGGAGAGGGTATCGCCATCTGCTCAACCTATCGCAAACTCCAGTCTTGCTTCCAAGAAACACAAGATGATGTTTTCCTGGGAGCTATACGCTACATTGATTACGAAAAAGAGAATTTTTATGACGTTGGAAACATGTTTAGTTACGTCATGCATAAGCGCAAAAGCTTTGAACATGAAAAAGAAGTTCGAGCCGTCATCTCACGATGGGGACCTGACAATTTGCCGAACCCTAAACAAGGCATCAATGTGCACATCAATCTTGAAACTTTAATTGATAAGATATATGTGGCACCAGGGACAGGTAGTTGGCTCACGGAAACCGTTCAGG
>JAGKSX010000156.1 GCA_018993155.1 Hydrogenophaga sp. | reverse complement strand
CGGTGCTGGCCGACAGCAAGGCCCGTGGTGACGTGCGCGCCGAACGCGTGGAATCGCGCCGCAGCAACGGCGGCTAAACCGCGGTTCTGCCCACGCCCCCCTGGCCGATGGCCGCCGATGGACGATCCGTCCACGGCGGCCATCGGCTTTCGGGGGCTCCATCACCAAGACGCTATGCTGGTCGGCCGTCCTGCCCGCAGGACCCATGAAAGGCGTCGAGTGAGGAACCCATCGCAGCGGCTCATGGCCGCCCTGCGTTTTCGCCAGCTGGAGCTGCTCAGCACGCTGGCCGACACCGGCAACATGCGGGCCGCGGCGCAGCGGCTGCACATGACCACGGCCGCGGTCAGCAAGGGCCTCAAGGACGTGGAAGCGCTGTTCGAGCAGCCGCTGTTCCACCGCCTGCCGCGCGGCGTCGTGCCCACCGTGGCCGGCACGCTGGTGGTGCAGCGCGGGCGCGTGCTGCTGGCGGAGATGGAGCAGCTCTCCGACGAACTCGCCGCGCCGCTGCGCCCGCTGCACGAGCGGCTGAAGATCGGCGCCACGCCCTTCCTCACCTGGACGGTGCTGCCGCGCATCCTCTCGGCGCTCGCGGCGCAGGACCAGTTGCCCGGCGTGCTGCTGCTCGAAGGCCGGCTGGCCGACATCTCGCGCCAGCTCGAGGCCGGCGAGGTGGATGCCCTGATCACCATGGACACCCCCTCGGAACTCGGCAGCCTGTCGGCCCAGGGGTTCACCATCGAGCACATCGGGCTGGAGCAATGGCGCGTGGTCGGCTCACCGCACCATGCGCTGGCCGCGAACCGCGGCGCGAAAAGCCCGCCCCTGCGCTGGGCCGAGGTGGCGCAGGCCCACTGGATCCTGCCGCCGAGGCCGACCAACTCGCGCATGATGCTGGAGCACACGCTGCGCGGGCACGGCCTGCCGGCGCTCATCCCGCACATCGAGACCATGAGCGCGATCACCCATCTGGAGCTGGCCGAGCAGAACCTGGGCCTCACGCTCGCGGCCCAGGGCACGCTGACCGAGCGGCTGCGGCGCGGCAGCCTGGTGGAGCTGCCGATGGAGAGCCTGCCGCCGCCCGTGCCCATCGCCATGGTCTACCGCCGCAGCGGCAACCCCAAGGCTCAGCTGGCCGGGCTGGCCGCTGCCGCGCAGCGGGCCATCAGCGCGTCGGCCCCGCCGCCCGCGATGTCCAGCGCGTCGAGCAGGAAATTGTCGGCGCGGAAATCGCGCCCGTAGGCCACCTCCAGCAGACGGAGGCAGGCCGAGAGCACCGGCGTGTGGACCCCGGCCGCGCGCCCGAGCGCTTCCAGGAAAGCCAGGCCGAACGGCGCGTCTTCCAGCACGTAGCGGTGCTGCAGCGAGGCCGGCCCGTTCGGGCTCATGCCGTTGTCGGTGATCGCGGCCGCCATGGTGTGCAGCGGCCCTTCGGGCACGTGGTAGGAGCGCGCGTAGTGCTGCCGCAGCGACGGCACCTCAAGCCCGAAGCCGCGCGCCACCGTGCGGCGCTCGGCGTCCAGCGCCTCGGCCATGCGGCCCACCACCGCCGTGAAGTGGCCGAACAGCGACCAGGCTTCGCCGACCTCCATGCGCGTCAGGTTCGGGATCACCTCGGCCGCATGCGCAATGGGGTTGATGTTGGCCAGCGTGGGCGTGAGCAGGTTGTCCGCCGCGACGAAGCGGTCGCCGAACAGGTCCGCGCACATCCGCACCGCCTGCGGCGGCTCCAGCGGGCCGACCGTGGCCATGTCGATGCGGCTGCGCAGCGGGTTGACGTGCAGGCTGCCGTCGGGCTGGAAGTGCGTGGTCGTGAGCGTGGTGCCCCAGCCGCTGACCTGCACGCCCTCGACCGCCGCCGCGATCCACAGCGGCGCCAGCGACAGGGCGCCACTCACGATCACGTGCTGGCCCGGCCGCCAGACCGCATTCAGCGGCCCGAGCACGGCGGCATAGGCATCGGCCGGCAGGCAGACCAGCACCACATCGAATTCGGCGAGGCGGTCCGGCGAGGCCAGCCACTCGACCTCGACCTCCCCGCTGACCGACCCGGCGCAGGTGAAGCTGGCGCGGTCCGCGTCGTGCCGCACGCGGCGCCCGGTGGGCGACCACAGGGCCGGCGCGAGGCCGTCCCGCGTCAGAAAGGCGGCGGCGGCGCAGCCGACCGGCCCCGCGCCCACGATGGCGATCCGCGATGTCATGCGGCGCATCAGTCCAGCGAGAGCTTGCGCTCGCTGATCAGTCGGCCCCACTTCGCCAGGTCGTCGGCCGCGTCCTTGCGCAGCTCCGCCGGCCCGGTGGCGACCAGCTCGATGCCCTGCTGGCGCAGCCGCTCCTTCAGCTCGTCGTTCTTCTGCACGCTGCGCACCGCCTCGTAGAGCCGGTCGATGACGGCCGGCGGGGTGCCGGCCGGTGCGAACAGCGCGAACTTGGTGGCCGACTCGAAGCGCGGCACGCCCGCTTCTTCCACCGTGGGCACCTGGGGCAGCACCGGGCTGCGCGCGCTGCCCGACACGGCCACCGCCTTGAGGCGGCCGGCGCGGATCAGCGGCACGGCCACGCCGATGTCGACGAAGCCCAGGTCGACCTCGCCGGAGGCCACGGCCAGCGTGGCCGGTCCACCACCCTTGTAGGGGATGTGCGTGATGGAGGTGCGCGTGAGGTCCTTGAACAGCTCGCTGGCCAGGTGGCTGGTGGAGCCGTTGCCGCCCGACGAGTAGTTCAGCCGGCCGGGCTGCTGCCGCGCGAGCGCGATCACGTCCTTGACGCCTGGCGCGTTGAGCGTGGGCTTGACGGTAAGGATCAGCGGGCTGGTGCCGACCAGCGAGATCGGCGCGAGCGCGTCGGGCCCGTAGGGCAGCGGCTTGATCAGGTGCGGCGCGATCGCGTAGGTGCTGTTGGTGGCCAGGATGAGGGTGTAGCCATCCGGCCTGGCTCGGCTGGCCTCGCTGTGGGCGATCGTGCCCACGGCGCCGGCGCGGTTGTCCACCACCACGGGCTGCTCCAGCTGTTTGGCCATGTGGGCCGCGAGGTGGCGCGCGAGCAGGTCGGTGGCGCCGCCGGCCGTCCAGCCCACGAGCAGCTTGATGGTCTGGTTCGGGTAGGCGCTCGCCTGCGCGAAGGCGGTGGGGGCGGTGCCGACCGCGATCGCGGCCAGGCCCGCGGCCAGGGCTTGTGTCAATGTCATCGTCGCAACCTCAGGGTGTTTCGCTGAGCGCGAGTCTAGGCAGCGGCACGCGCCACCACCAGCGAAGCCTTCTCAAGAGGTCTTAACCGCCGGTGAACACAGGGGCTCAGGCCGAGGTTTCCAGCGCCGCCGAAATCGCCTGCGCGCAGCGCCGCACCTCGGCCGCGAAGGCCGCCTCGTCGTAGCGCGCGAGCTCGAACACCAGGCTCACGCCCGCCACCACCTGGCCATCGCCGAACACCGGCGCGGCGATGCCCACCCGGCCCTGGGCCACCTCCGAATCGGTGCAGGCGAAGCCGGTCTCGCGGATCGCCTTCATCTGTCTGGCGAAGTCCTTCCAGCCCCCCAGGCCCACGGATTCGCGGATCTCCTGCTCGTGGTCAAGGTAGATCTGCTTGAGCGCGCGGTCGCCGAGGTTGGCCAGGATGGCCTTGGACGTCGCCCCCTTGAACATGGGCAGAGCCACGCCGCGCTCGTAGGTGGACGAGGGCGGGTGGTCGCTGCCCTTTTCCTGGTGCACGCACATCACCTGGTCGCGAAAGCGCCGGCTGATCAGCACCACCGCGTGCTGTGTGGTGCGCGCCAGCAGTTCGCGCATCGGCCCCGAGGCCGCCTTCACCAGCGGGTCGCCCTGGCGCATCAGCAGGTCGTAGCGGATGAAAGCCGGGCCGAGCATGTATTCGGAGCGCGTCGAGGGCGCCAGGAAACCCAGGTTGCTCAGTTCCTTGACGTCCCGGTAGGCCGAGCTGATGGACACGCCCATCTCGGCGGCGATCGCCTCCACCGTCCACAGCGTGCGCCGCTCGAAGAGCTGAAGGATGTGCAGCGTCCGGTTGCGCGTGCGGATGCCCGCACCCTCGCCCGAACGAACTTGTTTCGCATTTGTTTCCATTTTGCTATTATTCGCACTTGTTGCGAAAACTGATGCACCACAAGTGGGTGCGACTTTCACCAAGGAGAGCCATTATGAGTTCCGATCGTGCGCGGCTGCCGGTCGCCCTGCTGACCGGTTTCCTGGGCAGCGGCAAGACCAGCCTGCTCAACCGCTGGCTGCGCGAGCCCGCGCTGTCGAACGCGGCGGTGGTGGTCAACGAGTTCGGCGACATCGGCATCGACCACAACCTGATCGCCAGCAGCAACGACAACACCATCGAGCTGAGCACGGGTTGCCTGTGCTGCAGCGTGCAGGGCGATCTGGTGGAGACCCTGCGCGAGCTGCTGGACAAGCGCAGCCGGGGCCTGGTGCGCGCCTTCGACCGCGTCGTGATCGAAACCACCGGCATGGCCGATCCCGGCCCGGTGCTGCAGGCCCTCATGACCTTTCCGGTCTCCAACGGCTACCGCCTGGCCCAGGTGATCACCACGGTGGACGGGGTCAACGGCGCCACCACGCTGGACGGCTTCGAGGAAGCCACCAAGCAGGTGGCCGTGGCGGACCAGCTGGTCGTCACCAAGATGGACCTGGCCGACCCGCCGCAGGCCCAGGCGCTGCAGCAGCGGCTGCAGGCGCTCAACCCGGGCGCCACGGTGAGCTGGGCCACGCCGACCCAGGTGCCCTGCCTGGAGGTGCTCACCGAGCTCGACGTGTACGCCGCCGCGACGCCGGCCCCCGCGGTGCGGCGCTGGCTCAACGCCGAGGCCCACGCCGACCAGCCCGCGCGCTACCGCCCGATCGGCGCGGCGGCCGCACCCCACCACACCGAGGGCATCGAGACCTTCTCGCTGGTGTACGACGAACCCCTGGCCTGGCAGGAGCTGGCCGCCTGGCTCGATGCGCTGGTGCTCGCGCACGGCGACGACCTGCTGCGCGTCAAGGGCATCCTGAACATCGCCGGCGAGGCCCGGCCCATCGTCGTGCACGCGGTGCAGCGCCTGTTCCACCCGCCCGCGCCGCTGGCCGAATGGCCCTACGAGGACCGCCACTCGCGCCTGGTCTTCATCACCCGGGGGCTGGGCCGCGCCTTCGTCGAGCAGATCTTCGACGTCATCCGTGGCCGCGCGCCCCGTCCCACCCTTTCCACCACCACCCCCGCTCACAAGGAGAACATTTCATGGACACATTGATCCGCCACGGGCTGATCGTCACGCCGCAGGGGCGCCGCGTCGCCTCGATCGGCATCCAGGGCGGCCGCATCGCCGGCATCTACGAGCCCGGGTCCGAGCCCGCTGCTCGCGAGGTCATCGACGCCGATGGCCTGGCCATCGTGCCCGGCGCGATCGACATGCACTCGCACCACCGCCAGGGCTCGCTGCCGGGCTTCGAATACAAGGACACCATCCACACCTCCACGCTGCAGTGCGCGGCCGGCGGCGTGACCACCAGCGTGGCCATGCCCAACGTGCAGCCGCCGCCGAACTCGCTGGAGTTGCTGGAACGCCAATACGACATCTACCGCAGCGACGCCATCGTCGACTGGAACTTCAACCCCGCGCCCACCATCAGCGAAGAGATGCCCGGCATGGCCGACACCGGCATCGCCGCGTTCAAGATCTTCATGGTCGTGGACACCGGGCGCGACTACCCGCACATGCCCGGCATCGGCGTGCACGACCACGGCAAGATCCTGGAGATCATGCAGCGCTGCGCCGAGCTGAACGTGCCGCTGATGGTGCACCCGCACGACCAGGCGCTGATGGACGTGATCGAGCAGAAGTTCTGGGACCGCGGCGAGCGCGATGCCCTGGCCTACGCCAAGGCCTACGCCGCGCACGACGGCGTGATCTGGGAAACCGCCATCGCCACGCTGCTGCGCCTGCAGCGCGCCTCGGGCTGCCACCTGCACATCCTGCACACCCAGACCGCCGGCAGCGTGGAGCTGATCCGCCAGGCCAAGGCGGCCGGGCAGAAGGTGACCTGCGAGATCAACCCCTGGGCGCTGTTCCTCGGCTGCGAGTGGTCGGCCATCCAGCGCCTGGGCTCCTACGCGCTCTCGTACTGGGTGCCCGAGAAGAACGTGCCCGGCCTGTGGGAAGGCCTGCGCGACGGCACCATCGACATCGTCGCCACCGACCACGCGCCGCACACGCGCGAAGAGAAGGAGATCGGCTGGACCGACGGCTGGAAAGCCCACACCGGCACGCCCTCGACCCAGTTCTACTACAGCATGTTCATGACCGCCGCGCTGGAAGGCAAGATCAGCCTGGAGCGCGTGGTCGAGGCTTGCAGCGCCAAGCCGGCCGAGCTGTTCAAGCTCGCGAACAAGGGCGCGCTGAAGGTCGGCGCGGACGCGGATCTGGTGCTCGTCGATCTGAACAAGGAATACGAGGTGCGCGACGAAGACGTGCTCAGCCTGATCGGCTGGAGCCCCTACGCCGGCCGCAAGCTCAAGGCCAAGCCGGTGCGCACCATCGTGCGCGGCACCACCGTCTACCTCAACGACCAGGTGATCGGCCAGAAGGGCTTCGGCCAGCACGCCAAGGCCGTGCGCGAACCGGTCGCCGCCGTGGCCTGACCGATCCACTCCCTGCACACCAAGGACTCTCCATGAAACGACGCTCCTTCGTACAACGCTCCCTGCTGCTGCCCGCCCTGGGCGGCCTGGGCCTGGCCACCACCACCAACGCGGCGCGCGCCCAGGCCAACTGGCCCGAGCGCGCCATCAACATGGTGGTGCCCTACCCGGCCGGCGGCAACACCGACTTCGTCGCGCGCATGACGGCCGACTACCTCAACCGCGCGCTCGGCGTGCCGGTGGTGGTGGACAACCGCGCCGGCGCGGGCGGCACCATCGCTTCCATGCACGCGGCCAAGCTGCCGGCCGACGGCTACTCGGTGTTCCTCGCCTCGATCGCCCAGATCTCGCTCGCGCCCTTCCTCTACAAGATCCGCTACGACCCGTTCAAGGACTTCCTGCCGATCGCCAACGTGGCGGGCAACCCCCAGGTGGTGGTGGTGCCGGCCGCCTCGCCGCACAAGAGCCTGAAGGACCTGGTGGACCACGGCCGCGCGAACCCGGGCAAGCTGCTCATGGCGCACGCGGGCACCGGCTCCATGTCCTTCCTCGCGGGTGCGGCGTTTCTCAAACGCGCGGGCATCGACGCGGTGATGGTGCCCTACAAGGGCGGCGCGGCGGCCATCGCCGACACCATCGCGGGCATGACCGAGGTCTACACGGCGAACATCTCGGAGACCCTGCCCTACCTGCAGAGCGACCGCCTGCGCCTGCTCGGCGTGACCAGCCCGCAACCCGTGGCCATGCTGCCGGGCGTGCCCACCATCGCCTCGCTGTTCCCAGGGTTCCAGACCGAAACCTGGAACGGCCTGCTGGCGCCAGCCGGGCTGCCGGCCCCGATCGCCGACCGCCTCGCGGGCGCGGTGGCGAAGATGTTCAGCGACGAAGCGGTGCTCTCGCGCATGGCCAAGGCCGGCCTCATTCCGCAGACCGGCCAGCAGACGCCGAAGGACTTCGCGCGCCGCATCCAGGCCGACGTGGAACTCTGGCGGCCGGTGATCAAGGCCATCGACGTCAAGCCGGAGTAGGGCCAGGCCGGGGCTTCTTCGCTGCCGGTGGGCGTGGCTGCCGTTCTCCGGCGCCTGCTCGCGGGCGTCTGCCCGGGCAGGCCAACGCAGTCGCGTCAACACCGGACTGGCGCTCAGACTCTGTGGCAACCGCGAATGG
>JAGKSX010000155.1 GCA_018993155.1 Hydrogenophaga sp. | reverse complement strand
CCGCCCCCCCCGGCGGCCCCCGCCGGCGCGCCTGACCACCGCAACCAGCGCCGCCCCGCCAGCGCGCCCAACAAGGCGCACGCCGCCATGCCCAGCACGTACCAGACGGCGAGGAACGGTGCCTGCATCTCAGGGCAATGCAGTGCGTACACCACCGCACCCACCGCGCCCGCCAACCAGCCCGCTGCGGCGCCCGTCAGCATGGGCCGCGTGGGCGCCAGACCACGCAGGGCCCAGAACAGCGCCACCCCCACCGGCAAGGCCGTGGCCATCACGTTGAACACGCAGTAGCGCCAGGTCTCGCCCAGCACCAAAGCCGCCCGCGTGCCAGGGGCCGCCTGCGCCAGCACCCACATCGCCCAGGCCCACAGCAGCGCCACGGGCAGCCACAGCCCCCATGCCCAGCCGCGCACGCGCGCGCCCGGGTGGGCCAGCCGGAACACCACCGCCAGGCCACTCACCGCCACGGCCAGCGGCATCGCCAGCTTGACCCCGAACGCCGACGTGGCCCAGACCTCGCCCAGATCGCTGCGCACGCCGTACATCAGGTGCACCCAGGCCAGCGCACCCACCAGCCCCAGGCCCAGCGCGAGCGCAAAACGGCGCTCACCCGCATGCCGGGGCACAGGGGTGGCGCCGGTGGCCAGGAGGTTCATCAGATCGTCGGTTTTCATGCTTGTCCTTTCCATTGGCGCGCCAGCGCCTTGATGCCCCGGTGCACCCCCACCTTGACGGCGGACTCGCTCATGCCCGTGAGCCGGGCCGCCTCAGCCACCGACAGGCCGTCGAGCTTGGTGTGCTGGATGGGCAACCGCTGGTGGTCTGGCAGCTCCTCGAGCAGGCGGCCCAGGTCGCACCGCGCCTCCCCCGCCTCGCTGTCTGGCTGCGCAAACACATCCCGTTCTTCGTCCAGCGGATCGTTGAAGGCCTCGTGGCGGGCGCGCCGCCGCCACAGATCCACCAGTTTGTAGCGCGCCAGGGCATGCACCCACGCCGTCAGCGGCTCACCCCGGCGGTAGGTCTGGCGCTGGGCGTGCACAGCCATCAAGGTCTCCTGCACCAGGTCTTCCACCTCGTCGGGTAACTGCTGCAGGCGGCGCCGGAAATAGCCGCGCAGCAACGCCGCCAGGCGCTGCAGGAAACGGTGGTAAGCGGCGCCATCGCCGTCCAGCCCCGCCACAAAAAGGCCGTGCAATTCGTGTTCTGTCGCGGTCACGTCAGCTATTCGTGTCATGGCGCGGAAAAGTTACAGACGGGCTGAAATAAAAAAACCGATCGATTCTGCGTCGAGCCTGTAACCCGCAAAGAGGCTGCGACGAAATAGCCACCGGAAGCGCCGGCTGGTCGGCGCGGCCACACACCCAAGGAGCCTCTCATGAACACCTCGCAACTGACCCTCACCCTCGCCACGCTGGCCGCCCTCACCACCGGTGCCGCGCTCGCGCAGTCCAACATGCCGGACACCAAGAACGCCGCCAGCGCCAAGGAACGCTGCTATGGCGTGGCCATGGCCGGCAAGAACGATTGCGCCGCCGGCCCCGGCACCACCTGCGCCGGCACCTCCAAGATGGACTACCAGGCCAACGCCTGGAAGTATGTGCCCGCCGGTACCTGCGTGGGCATCAAGACGCCCAGTGGCATGGGCTCGCTGCAACCCGTCAAGGGCTGAACGGGCCATGGACCTGAGCGCCGGCCTCGGCCTCAAGCCCGAGCACTTCGATGCCGCCTGCGGCACGCGGGCAGCCGGCCTGTGGTTCGAAGTGCACGCCGAAAACCACCTGGTGGACGGGGGCCCGCGCCTGGCGTGGCTGGAGGCCGTGCGCGCACACCACCCGGTGGCGCTGCACGGCGTCTCGCTGTCGCTGGCCGGCCACGAGCCACCCGACAACGGCCACCTGTCGCGGCTGGCGGCCCTGGTGCGCCGGCTGCAGCCGGCGCTCGTGTCCGAACACCTCGCCTGGAGCAGGCTGGCGGGCCACTACGCCCCCGACCTGCTGCCATTCGTGCGCACCCACGAAGCGCTGCGGCACACCGCCGCCAACATCGAGCGGATGCAGGACGCCCTGCGCTGCCGCATCGCCATCGAAAACCCATCCCACTACCTGCACTTGCAGGGCCACGACTGGGACGAGCCCGACTTCCTGCAAGAGCTGGTGCGGCGCACCGGCTGCGGCCTGCTGGTGGACGTGAACAACGTGTTCGTCTCGGCGCACAACATCGGCACCGACCCGCTGGACGCGCTGGACCGCCTGCCGGCCGACGCCGTGATGGAAATTCACCTCGCCGGCCACCACGAAGACCCGGCGCTCGGCGCAGGCCTGCTGATCGACGGCCACGACGCGCCCGTGGCCGAGCCGGTGTGGCGGCTGCATGACCACCTCGTCGAGCGCATCGGCCCCAGGCCCACGCTGATCGAGCGCGACGGCAACCTGCCCGCCTTCGAGGCGCTGATGGCCGAACGCGACCGCGCCCATGCCCAACTGAGCCGGCTCGTCGAGGTGGCCACATGAACCACGCCGACTTCCAGACCGCGTTCTGGCACGACCTGTGGTCGACCGATGAAACGGCATCGCCGTCACTGGCCCGCCAGCCCGGCTTCGCGGTCTACCGCAACACCGTGCTCAAAGCCTGTGTCGACGCCCTGCTTGCGCTCTACCCCGCCGTGCGCCGCCTGACCGGCGACGACTGGCTCACCGCCGTGGCGCTGGCGCACGCGCGCGAACATCCACCGCAATCCGGTTGCCTCGCGGGCTACGGCGAAGACTTCCCCGAACATCTGGCGCGCGCGCTCCCCGCAGGCGAATGGCCCTGGCTGCCCGAGGTGGCCCGGCTCGACGCGCTGTGGAACCAGTGCCACACGGCCGCCGACGCGCCCACACTGCGGCCCCAGGCCCTGACCACGCTGGACGCCGCCGCCCTTCCCCACACGGTCCTCGTGCCCCACCCTGCCGCATGCTGGCACCGCTGTACCCCATGGCCCGCCCTCGCCCTCTGGCACGCCGCACGCGAAGCCCTGCCCGACCCCAACCCGCGCCACTGGCACGGCCAGCACACGCTGCTCACGCGGCCCCAGGGCGCGGTGCTGGCGCACGAGATCGGCGTCGGCGCCTGCGAGCTGCTCGACGCGTGTGCCCAGGGCCAACCGATCCCCGACGCAGCCGCCCGTGCACTGGCGGCACAACCCGGCCTGGACCTCGCCACCGCGCTGAGCCAGCTCATCACCCACGGCGCCTTCACGGCGGTTGCACCATGAACACCCTTGCCCGCAGCACCACCCACGCCACCGAATCCATTCGCCAGTGGCTCGAGCGCTGGATCTCGCACGACCTCATGGCCCTGGCCAGCCGCCTCGGCATCGCCGGCATCTTCTGGCTCTCCGGCCGCACCAAGGTCGAAGGCTGGTTCACCCTCACCGACACCACCTTCCTGCTGTTCAGGGAGGACTACGCGCTGCCCCTGATTCCCCCGGACTGGGCGGCCTACCTCGCCACCACCGCCGAACACCTGTTCCCCATCCTGCTCGTGCTCGGCCTGGCCACCCGGCTCTCGGCCGCCGCGCTGCTGGGCATGACCGCCGTGATTCAGTTTCTGGTCTATCCGGCCGCCTGGCCCACCCACCTGACCTGGGCCGTGCCGCTGCTCTATCTGCTCGGAAGGGGCGCGGGGCGCTGGTCGCTGGATGCGCTGCTGCTGCCGCGACGCCAGGGTTGATGCAGGCTAAGGCGCCGCGCCGGCGGACTTCACCTCGGACAGCTTGCAGCCCTTCTTGAGAAACAGATCCGTCAGGTGCTCGCCGCGCGCTTGCGCATGCTCACGGGCCAGCTCCGCGTTCACCAGCCGGGTCTGCACCTGCATCATCTTCTCCATGTTGTCCTGCATGCTCGCGCGCCGGGCGTCGGCAGCGGCCTGCATGGCGAAACTCTGAATCTGCCCACCGCCCGGAATCAGGCTGAGCAGGCTGCTGCCCACCGACGAACCCACGCCGCCACCCATGCCGCTGGCCTGCTTCATCATCTCGTTCTGGCTGGCCATCATGGCCGCCTGCGCCTGCTCGGCCTCGGCCCCCCGCTCCTGGCTGGTCTTCTCCAGCGCCTGGGCTTCCGCATAGATCTGCGCGCAGCTGAGTTCGCCATCGCCCAACTTCTTCACGTTTCGCGGCGGCGCCGCCATCATGGCCCCCGCGCCCATCGGCATCGGTGGCAAGCCGGCCGCATCTTCGGGCTGATCAGCCAGAGCCGCCGCCCGCGCCGCCCCAATCTGCGATGCCACCTGCGCGCCAACCGCCCAGGGCGCCAGCGCCAGCAGGCCAGACAGGGACAGACGCGTGATCGCAGCGGCGGACAGCATGGAGTTCTCTCTATTTCGGTTGAACGGACGGGTGGCTGAAAGCCCGGCGGGAAGTTTCAAGCACCCCGCACGCGGCGTAAAGTGTCTCGGGTCATATTTACGCCGGCCAGACGGCAGACCCGCTTCATGCCACCCGTCGGTGGCCTCGAACCCCAGCGATTCGCCGTCAAGCGTAAGGCTGAAACTCGTTGGAGTCCCCGCTGAGCAGCTGCATCAGTTTGGGATGTATGAAGAGCTTTTCTTTGCCAAAAGGCATTTCGCTTAACACGCCCAAGGCGGCGAGTTCTTGCAGGTAACGAGAGGCGGCCTGGCGCTGCGCAATGCCCTTTTCCACCAGATTGCCGATGCGGCAATAGGGTTGCTCAAAGATGACGTCCACCAGCTCGCGGGTGTAGATCTTGGGCAGGCGCGTTCGCACATGCTCAGTGGTGTGCTCGGCCAGTGCGCGGATCGCGGCGATCTTGGCCGTCGTCCACTTGGACGTGTCGGCCACGCCCTGCAGCATGAAGAATGTCCATGTCCACCGCCTTGCGGGTGCGGCAGACATCCACAGCAGTGGCGGTACACAGTGGCCGCGCCTGGAGCGATTGAAAGCCCTGGTGCAACGCGGTCCGGTAACGCAGCGCCTCCTTGGTGGCGGGGTCGGCGTTGTCGTGTCCCTGCGCGTACTGGAACAGCTGGTCGGTCGTGGTGACGATGTTTTCGATTTCCGAGCTGTCTTTGGCTTCCAGCAGCGGGATGGTGTTGATCAGCATCGCCTGATTGGGAATCAGCTCGGCCGCCTGCTTGAGCTCGGCCAGCGCGGCGCGGGCCTCGATGCAGGCCTTGAGCACAACGCGGCTTTCCAATTCGTGCGCCGGGGGCCATGCAGGCAACTCGTTGTGGGGCTGCTGGGGATGCCAGACGAGGGAAACATCGGTCATGATGCAAAAAGCCTGTTTTATCGACAGGTGGGGAGCTTATGTCGCCACCAGCGACACGTCGCCAGAACATGTTCTCATTTCAATGAAATGGCGACACGTTCAGGACTCATGTCGCTGGCAGCGACATGACACGGGCAACGCGTCGCCAAAATCGCATTTAAAGAACATGAGGCCGATCGACCTCAGCAACGACCACGGAGCGAACATCGAAGTCGGCGACAACTTCTACGCCAACTTCAACCTCACGATCCTGGACGCTCAAAAGGTCGTGCGGCTGAGACTTCAGCGATGTTTCGGCCGAAGGCAGGCTGTCGAAAAGGCGCGGCCTGAATCGTCGTACCAAGGTGGGCGGATGGCCGCCCGGCTCAACCCAAGGAGATCAAGATGCGATTCATGGTGATGGTGAAAGCAACGAAAGACAGCGAAGCCGGCGTGATGCCCACACAAGAGGAGTTTGCCGAGATGGGCTCGTTCAACGAGGAGCTCGTCAAGGCCGGCGTCATGGAGGCGGGCGAAGGTCTTCACCCAAGTTCTCGCGGCGCCCGGGTCGCGTTCTCGGGCAAGGACCGGCGGGTGATCGACGGGCCGTTCCCGGAAACCAAGGAGCTGGTCGCCGGCTTCTGGATCTGGAACTGCGGTTCGCTGCAGGAGGCGATCGAATGGGTGAAGAAGTGCCCCAACCCCATGCGCTCCGATTCCGAAATCGAGATCCGGCAGATCTTCTCGGCGGAGGATTTCGGCGACGCGCTGACGCCAGAACTGCGCGAGCAGGAAGAGCGGTTGCGCAAGGAGGTTCAGTCGCGGGCCGGCTGATCCGCCGCAGTCATTCAGGTGTGCGGGCAAAACCCGATCGAACCGTGGACTTTGAGCGCGAGTGCCTGCCGCCAGAGTTCATGAATGTCTTCCCCATACGGCATCCAATCTGCCCCACGTCAATGAAGTGAATCCCGTTGCCTGAGGCAATTTCCTTGGATGACAACACATCTCCGCCAAGATCTGCCGCCATTTTCTGGAAACAAATGTCTCGACCAAGCCAAGCAGGTCACACCTTCCTTGAATTCAGCGGTGCGAGCAGACCGGTCAAGTCACATTCATGATAATTTCAGTACCACTTACAGCAAGAAAACCCAGGGGGCGTCCATGTTCATTCTTCCCACCATTGGGCGGGTGACCGTCCTTGGGTTGTCGGACAGGTGTCTGAGCCGGAATAAGCGGGCGCGATAGTTTCGTACGCGCATCCGCTCTCGCTCCGCTGGGTTGAATTCAACGCCTTAACAGAGGGTCAACAATGACAGTCGACAGCATCGCTCGCTCCGTTGCCAAGTTCATCCCCTCAACCATGCCGGTGTTGAAAGCAAGTTATCGCGCCAGCGAGCGCATGCTTAGTTCACTTGCGGAGACTTGGCCGTCGATCGTGCGAGCACGGACCGAGAGAATCACCATAGCAATCACGGCCCACTGCAACTTGCGATGCAAGGGTTGTAGATATGGACGGGACTTCATGCCAGGAGCGCAGCTCCCATTGAAAATCGTCGAGCAGTTGCTGGAAGATGCGGCCGCCGCCAAGGTCCCCGCTGTCCGCCTCTATGGAGGCGAACCGTTGCTCCACCCCGATGTGGTCAAAATGGTCGAGGCCGCCACCCGTCTCGGCGTTGGTTGCTACATCACGACCAATGCACTCACATTGGACAAGCGGATCAAGGAGCTACACGCTGCAGGCCTGCGCAAAATCACGGTTGGCTACTACGGGGAGGGAAGTGCGTTTGACGAGTATGTCCAACGCCCTGGCCGCTTTGAGCGTCTGATCGAAAGTCTTGAAAACACCCGAAAGATGTTTGGGCCAGACGAGCTGGAGATTCAGTTTAATTTTCTGCTCAGCCGCCGCTCAGCAAGCATTGAGTCCGTAGACGAAATTGTCCGATTTGCCGACCGCTTCAAGGGCCGCATTCACATCGATATCGTTCATTACTCGCTACCCTATTTCCAGGAAGGTGAGGACCGTGAGCTGCAGTTCACTCCCAGTGACGAAGCTGCGCTTGAGCAAGTTACCCGTCATCTGCTCACGCTAAAAGCCACACGTCCTGAGTTGCTGACCGAATCTGCGGTTGCCATTGCATCTCTGGCGGATTGGGCGTTGAAGCAGGAACAGATGCGAATTCCTTGCGATGCACGCAAGCTGCTCTGGGTTGGTGCAGACGGCAGCGTCATGCTCTGCTATGTGACCTTTCCCCTTGGCAATCTGCACGAGAAGCGGCTCAGCGAGATCATCTACTCGAAAGCTCACCACGAGGCTGCGCAGGACGCCTTCAAACTCAACTGTCCCAACTGCCATTGTGAAGCGGCCTCGAGAATAGAAAAGCACGCGCCGAGCTATCGCAAGTACGCCGCCGAGGCGCGCAGCCGGCTCGGTGCCAGCGAATGAGAGCGCGCACAAGGCGGAACGTGAGAACGACTCAAGCCTCGTCATGATCCGCATCGCTCACCTGCTCCCGACCATGGAGATCGGCGGGCGTGAGCGGATCGTCTCGGACCTGTGCCGCACCGCGCCCAGCCTGGGCGTCGATCCGGTCCTCATTACCTATGATCCGCCGACTGAGGGCTACTCGCTGATTGACGCACCCGGTGTGCCGGTCATCGGTCTGGATCGGCGTGATTCCGCCTTTCCCGATCGGTTGCGCACGATTCTGGAAAAGCAAAAAATCCAAGTGCTGCATGCACAGGGACATATATCAGCGGCACTGGCCGCGAGATCGCTAGACCATGTGCCGATGTTGGCCACCATGCACATTGCGCTCGGCTCAGGCTGGCGTTGGCTGGTGCCAATCATTCGGGGGCTTCGCGCTGCTGACCGCTTGACTGCAGTGTCAGAGGATCTCGCTCGTCGCTACGGGTACCTTGCCCGGCGCCAGATCGAGGTGATTCCGACCGGCGTTGATCTAGAGCAATTTTCGCCTTTACCCAGATGCCGAGATGCAAGCACGCCCTTCACCGTTGGCGTCGCAGCCAGGCTTCATCCTGTAAAGCGTCTGGACGATGCTGTAGCTGCGATGCGCGTTTTGAAAGGACGCGGCCTGAGTTGCCGATTGGTCATCGCAGGGGAGGGACCTTGCCGCAGGCATGTCGAGACACTCGCAGTTGGCCTGGACGTTGAACTGCGAGGTGCTGTCATGGACATGCCAGCCTTTCTGCGCAGCCTCGATGTGTTCCTTCTACCGTCGGACCATGAGGGCACCCCAGCTGCCTTGCTCGAAGCAATGGCTATCGGGTTGCCTTGCATCGCAACACGTGTCGGAGGCATGCCCGCATTGCTCGGTAGCGCGGGAGTGCTTGTTCCTCGTCGCGACCCGCATGCCATCGCCGATGAGATCGAGCACTTGATTGGCAACCCCGGTCGACGTGTGGAGCTTGGAAAGGCGGCAGCGCAACGTGCGATCTCTCATGCCTTGACGCACCAGGCCCGGGCCTACGCAGGCCTCTACGCTCTGATTTGCGAAAGCAGTTCCGACCTGCGAGCCATCCGTCAGCGCGACGCTTGAGACAGCGCGCGCGGGTTCGTGCATCGCTGGACGTTGATGCTCTCCACATGAGAAGCAAACTCTGTGGATGAAAGTGAGGCAGTTTGCCATGCTCGCTCTGCGCTTCGACCTTCTTGTGCTGCACGTCAAATGTGTCCCGAACAGCATGGGAAGCTCAAGCGGTCACGCCAAAAGGAGCCATGAAATTGCCCAAGCAAGCTGCCGAATTCAAACCTGACAGTTCCCATCGACCCAGCCACCCGCTCAAGGCCGAGCGCGTCGCGTCCCTTACCCCACACATCCTCATGCTGGCCAGGCAAGGCATCGAGCAGTACGCGCAGCTGTCTATCACGCTGGAGGCGAGCATCTCGCTCGATACCGCCGTGGCACCCGAGAGCGCGGAAGACATCGTGGAAACCTTCGCCCCGGACGAGCAAATCGACGCGATGCGGCGCTCGCTCAAGGCCGAGATGCGGCGGCAAGTCAAGACGCTGGGCGAATCCATCAGAGCGACCCATGTCTGCGCCACGGAGCTCCAACGCGGCCGGGGCTATTGGCCGCCAAAACCGCCACGCAACAAGTAGGCGACATGGCTCACCGGGGCTTGCTGGCACCGCTGGCGGGGGAAGCGTGAGATACGTCGCCCCGGCGCGGCCGATTTGGATACGACAATCGGCCTCATGTCCGCGCCAACCCCCTCTTCCCGCCCGATGCCGGCGGGACCGTCGCTGGCCACGGCAAACACCGCCCGTGGCCTGTGGGCGGGTATGGACCCGGAACGCCGGCGCATGGCGCTGGCGCTCACCTATTCCCTGGTCTTTCACGCCCTGCTGCTGACCCTGACCTTTGGTGGCCAGGGCATGGGCTTGCCGGGTTTCGGCTTTCCCTGGCAGGAGCGGCGGGCCGAGGTGCCGACGCTCCATGTCGTGCTGGGCCCGGTGCAACCGCCCAGCGCCCCCCCCCCTGCGGTGCCAGCCCCCAGCGGGCAGCCCGTGACGGGCGGCGCCCCGGCGCGCCGCAGCACG
>JAGKSX010000005.1 GCA_018993155.1 Hydrogenophaga sp. | reverse complement strand
ACGTGGGCTACATCTCCACCGGTGGCGGCGCCTTCCTTGAAGTGCTCGAAGGCAAGACCCTGCCGGCCTTCGAGATCCTCGAACGCCGCGCGGCCTGACTTTTTCTTTCACTTCATCCAGGAGCTTTCCCATGGCGCTCGTTTCCCTTCGCCAGGTGCTGGACCACGCGGCCGAACACGGCTACGGCGTGCCCGCCTTCAACGTCAACAACCTCGAACAGATCCTGGCCATCATGGAGGCCGCGCAGGAGACCGACAGCCCGGTGATCCTGCAGGCCTCGGCCGGCGCGCGCAAGTACGCGGGCGAGGCCTACCTGCGCCACATGGTGCTGGCCGCTGTCGAGGCCCACCCGGACCTGCCCGTGGTGCTGCACCAGGACCACGGCGCCACGCCGGCCGTGTGCATGCAGTCGATCCGATCCGGCTTCACCAGCGTGATGATGGACGGTTCGCTGCGCGAGGACGGCAAGACCCCCGCCACCTACGACTACAACCTCGCGGTGACGCGCCGTGTCTGCGAACTCGCGCACGCCGTGGGTGTGTCGGTGGAAGGCGAGCTCGGCTGCCTGGGCTCGCTCGAAACCGGCGAGGCCGGCGAGGAAGACGGTGTGGGCGCGGCCGGCAAGCTCACGCACGACATGATGCTCACCGACCCCGAACAGGCCGAAGACTTCGTGCGCCGCACCGGCGTGGACGCGCTGGCCATCGCCATCGGCACCAGCCACGGCGCCTACAAGTTCACGCGCCAGCCCACCGGCGACATCCTCGCCATCGACCGCATCGCCGCCATCCACGCCCGCGTGCCCAACACCCACCTGGTGATGCACGGCAGCTCCAGCGTGCCGCAGGAGTGGCTGGCCATCATCCGCGAGCACGGCGGCGACATCAAGGAAACCTACGGCGTGCCGGTGGAAGAGATCCGCCGCGGCATCCAGAACGGCGTGCGCAAGGTCAACATCGACACCGACATCCGCCTGGCCATGACCGGCGCCATGCGCCAGACCTTTGCGAAGGAGCGCAGCGAGTTCGACCCGCGCAAGGCGCTGCTGGCGGCCAAGAAGGCGGCGCGCGGCGTCTGCAAGGAGCGCTTCGAGGCCTTCGGCAGCGCGGGCCAGGCGAGCCGGATGAAACCGGTGCCGCTGGACGCGATGGCGGAGAGCTACGCCTGAGGGAGTTCGAGCACGAACTCCGCGCCACCGCCCTCGGCGTTGCGCGCACTCAGCCGCCCGCCGTGCTGTTCCACGATGCCGTAGCTGATCGACAGGCCCAGGCCCGTGCCCTTGCCCACCGGCTTGGTGGTGAAGAAGGGGTCGAAGATGCGCAGCAGGTGCTCGGGCGGGATGCCCGGGCCGTTGTCGCGCAGCGTCACGCGCACGGTGCCGTCTGCGCGCTCCAGCGACACCACGATGCGCGGCGCCTCGCGCTGGCCCACGGCGTCGAAGCCGTTTTGCAGCAGGTTCATCATCACCTGCTGCAGCTGGCCGGCGCTGCCCATCACCGTGCAGGTCTCGCCGGCCTGCCACTGCACCTCCACCGGTGCCGAGCGGCCTTTCTGCACCCAGTGGATCGCGCGCTGAATCACCTCCACCAGGTTCACCGGCTTGCGCTCTTCCGAGTCCATGGCCGAGAAGCGCTTGAGCCCGTGCACGATGTCGGCCGTGCGCTGCGCGCCCTCCAGCGTGCCCTCGATCAGCGAAGGCAGGTCGGCCAGCAGGTGCTCGATGCGCAGCTTGCGACGCATCTCGTCCAGCACCGCCTCGGGCTCGTTCGCGTGCACCGCCGCGATGTAGCTGCGCAGGCGGTCGCTGTACTTGCTGAGCGCGTGCACATTGCCCAGCACGAAGCTGATCGGGTTGTTGAGCTCGTGCGCCACGCCCGCCACCAGCTGGCCCAGCGAGGCCATCTTCTCCGAGTGCAGCAGCTGCTGCTGCGTGCGCTTGAGGGCCTCGTGCGCGGCGCGCATCTCGTGGTACGCGCGCTTGAGCTCGGCCGTGGGCCGGCCCACCCACACCGTGCCCACGCGCCGGCCCTTGCCGCCGATGCGCGGCGTGCAGTTGGCGTCCACCGACACGGCCTGGCCCTGGCGGTCGAGCAGGTTGAGCTCGATCGCCTCGCCCGCGCGCGGCGCGTCGGCCTTCTCCATGGCGGCGCGCGCCAGCTCGCGGCTCGGCTCGTCGGCCAGCAGCGCGTACAGCGGCGTGCCGCTGAGCTGTTCCTCGGGGCGGCCGGTCAGCTCGCACAGCGCGGCGTTGGCCTGCTCGATCACGCCGTTCGCGTCGCACACCACCAGCACGTCCGACATCGAGGTCAGCACGCTGAAGATGAACTGCTGCGACTGCTCCAGCTCGGCGTTCTTTTTCTCCAGCTCGACCTCGTCGTCGATCAGGCGGGTGTAGACCTCGTCCATCTTCTGGATCACGTCCATCCAGGTGGACTCGTCCACACCTTCCATCGGCACGGTGGGCAGGGGGCTCGGGGAGCGCGGCTTCTTCATGCGGATGTCCGGCGAGAGAGGCAGTCACCCAGGGGCGTCGAGGGTCCGGCTCCGCCGGCCCCAGACGCCGTCCCCCCTCGAAGCGCCGAAGGCGCGCCACGGAGGGGGGAAGCCGCGAAGCGGCGCAGGGGGGTGTCCATATCTAGTGCACCGTGCAGACCATGCAGGGGTCGAAGGAGCGCACGATGTGCTGCACCGCCACCGGCGTCTTCTCGCCCTCGCGCACCGGCGCGTTCACCAGCGCCTGCTCCAGCGCACCGGGCGTGCCGGCCGCGTCGCGCGGCGAGAAATTCCAGCTCGTGGGCGCGACGATCTGGTAGTTGGCGATGCGCCCGCGCCGCACCACCACCCAGTGGCCCAGGCTGCCGCGTGCCGCTTCCGACAGGCCCATGCCGCTGCCCTCGTCGGGCATGTCCGATGGCACGCAGAACGGCTCGGTGGGCCGCAACGCGCCCAGCCAGTCTTCCATCAGCGGCACCACGCGCGCGAGTTCGAGCGCGCGCGCCAGCACGCGGGTGTAGACGTTGCCGCCGTGCCGCGCCACGGCGTCGCGCACCAGCGGGTGGCCGGCCGCGAGCTGGCGTGCGATCGCGCCGGTCTCCACCACCTCGCCGGCCAAGCGCGGTGCCTTGTTCCAGGTGTAGCCGCGCGCCTTGTCGGGGTCGGGCTTCGTCTGGCCCACCAGCGGGTGCAGCGGGCCGGCGCCGTCGGCCAGCCAGGCGTGCGTGGCGTCTTCGGTGATGGCCGCCGCGTCCACCGCCTCCAGCCGCGCGGTGTCGGCGCGCCACACGCCACCGGGCAGGGCGAAGCCGCCCCCGGGCTGGGCGTAGGCGCCGTAGCTCAGGTAACGGCCCGGGCCGGGGCCCAGGGTCTGCAGTTGCAGGTCGCGCACCAGGGTGAGGAAGAAGCGCAGGTCGCTGCCCAGCGGGTCCTTTGCGTGCCAGTCCCACAGCGCGTCTTCGCTGGCGATGGCGGTCACGGCCTCCAGCGGCGCCGCGAACAGCTGGCGCTCCAGGAAGGCGCGGAACTCGCGCACGCGCGAGAGCAGGCGAACGCGCTCGGCCGCGTCGATCGGCCGCGTGGAGCCGCCCGGCTCGATGGACTGCGTGTGCGGCCATTTGCCGCCCAGCGTGCCCAGCAGCGTGAGCCAGCGCTGGCGCGCCGCCGTGGCCGCGCGCACCTGCTCGCCGTGGTTCGGCGCGAAGCGGCGCACCGCCTCGGCGTGCCAGGCGTGGGCCGCGTACACCGGGCGCGTGAAGTCCGGCATGAAGAACAGGTAGAAGTGCGTGAGGTGGTCGGCCAGGTTCTCGGTCGCCAGGATCACGTTGCTCGCGTGCTGGCCGTTGGCCGGCATGGCGATGCCGCCGAGCGCGGCCAGCGCGCGCGCCGAGGCCACCGACTGCGACACCGAGCAGATGCCGCAGATGCGCGGCACGTACACCAGCGCGTCGTGCGGCGCCTTGCCCTGCAGGATCTGCTCGAAACCCCGGTACATGGTGGCGTTGACCTGGGCCGAGGCCACGCGGTCGCCCTGCACGTCGAGCTGGACTTCGAGATCACCCTCGACGCGGTTGAAAGGGCCAACGAGCAGGCGCGTCATTTCAGCCTTGTCTTGCGCACCGCAGGCGTCACCACCAGATGGTCCGCCACGGCGTTGTGCTTCACGCGCTTGGGCGTGGCGCTCTTGGAGAGCGAGGCCAGTGCGACGAACCAGGCCTTGGGCATGTCGGTGGGCAGGCCGATGGGGATGCCGGCGAGCTTGGGCGTTTCGTGGAAGGGGTGGCCCGGCTCCTGGAAGCCGGGCTCGGTGCAGGCGATGCAGGCATAACCCCCGCGCGTGCACGAGCCTTCGCCGTTCCAGAGCCGCGTGTTGCAGTCGGCGTGCACCTGCGTGCCCTTGCAGCCCATGTGCTCCATCATGCAGCCCAGGTCCGACGGCTTTTCCGCGCTGGCCTTGAACTCGTAGTACTCGTTGCGCGTGCAGCCGTGGTGCACCAGCTGGTCGGCGTAGAAGCGCGGTCGGTTCAACGGGTCGAGCTCGCCGGCACCGAAGCCGTCGGCGGCCAGTGCCATCAGCGTGTCGATCACCCAGCTCGGGTGGGTGGGGCAGCCCGCGATGTTGATCACCGGCAGGCCGCTGGCCGAGCGGAAGGCCGCGCCCAGCAGGCCGCCCACCTCGTCGTCCTCGTACTGCAGGCCGCAGGCGTCGGTGGGGTTGTCGCCACCCGCCGTGATGCCGCCCCAGGCCGCGCAACTGCCCACGGCCAGCACGTGCTTCGCGCGCGCGCTCAGGCGTTTGACCCATTCGATCATCGGCAGCTGCGTGCCGGCCAGCATGTGGAAGCGCCCGGTGCCGTTGGGCCCGCGCAGCAGCGAGCCCTCCACGCACAGTGCGTCGAGCCGGGTGCGGCCATCGAGCACCGCGTCCAGCAGGTCCAGCAGCTCGTCGCCGCTTTCCATCGACAGCGAGGGGTGCCACAGCAGGTTCACACCCGCGTCGCGCAGGTGGCCCTGGAAGTCGGTCGTGTCCGCGCAGAGCAGCGACATGCTGCAACCACCGCACCCACCGCTCTGGAGCCAAAGGACGTTCAGTGCCATGTCATTTCTCCAGGCCGAGGCGCTGCATCTTGCCGCGCAGGCCCACGCGCGAGAGGCCCAGCTCCTGCGCCACGCGGGTCTTGTTCCAGCGGTGCCGCTGCAGCGTCTCGCGCAGCACCATGGCTTCGATCACGTCCAGCCGCTCGGCCAGGGTGCCGCTGGTGGGCAGGGCGGCCTGCAGGTCGTCGCCGCCCTGGCCGTGGCCCTGCAGCACGCGGGCCGAAAAGGCGGCGGCTTCGAGTGCGCTGCCGTCCTGCAGCGCGAGCGCGCGCGCGATCTCGTTGCGCAGCTCGCGGATGTTGCCGGGCCAAGGGTAGGCCAGCAGGCAGGCCAGCGTGGCGTCGGGCAGGGTGGCGCCGGGGTGGCCGAGTTCGTGCGCCACGTCCTGCAGCAGCTGGCGGGCGATGGGCGCGATGTCGGCCGCGCGCTCGCGCAGCGGCGGCACGGTGATGCTCACGCCCGCGAGGCGGTAGTACAGGTCTTCGCGGAACAGGCCTTCGCGCACGCGCTGTTCCAGGTCGCGGTGGGTGGCGGCGATCACGCGCACGTCCACCGGCACCGGGCGCGCGCCGCCCACGGGCCGCACCTCGCCTTCCTGCAGCACGCGCAGCAGCTTCACCTGGAAGGCCGGCGAGGTCTCGCCGATCTCGTCGAGGAACACCGTGCCGCCGTGCGCGCGCTGGAACAGGCCGGGGTGGTCTTCGTAGGCGCCGGTGAAGGCGCCGCGCTTGTGGCCGAACAGCTCGGATTCGAGCAGCGTGTCGGGAATGGCGGCGCAGTTCTCCACCACGAAGGGGCCGGTCAGGCGCGGCGAGGCGTAGTGGATCGCGCGCGCCAGCAGCTCCTTGCCGGTGCCCGATTCGCCGAGCACCAGCACCGAAAGGTCGTAGCGCGCCACGCGCTGCGCCATCGCGCACACGCCGTCCAGCGGGCTGCCGGGCGCACGCACGATGCGCTCGAAACCGAAGCTGGCGCGCGCGCGGTCGATCTGCGTGGCGGTGCGCTGGCGCAGCACGCCGGTGCTGGTGCGCAGCTCCAGGTCGAGCCGGCTGGTCTGGCGCTGCAGGGCCTGCGCCTCGACCGCGTTGCGCACCGAGTCCAGCAGGTGGTCGGGCGCCCAGGGCTTGAGGATGTACTGGTAGATGCCGGCCTCGTTGATGCCGGCGATGATGTCCTCGCTGTCGGTGTAGCCCGAGATCACCATGCGCACCGCGTCGGGCCAGCGCTCGCGAACTTCCTTGAGGAAGCTCACGCCGGTCATGCCGGGCATGCGCTGGTCGCACAGGATCACGCTCACCGGCTGGCGTTCGAGCAGGCCGCGCGCCTCGTCGGCGCTGCTGGCGGTGAACACGGTGAAGTCCTCGTCCAGCGTGCGGCGCATCGCGTCCTGCGAGCGCACCTCGTCGTCCACCACCAGCACGGTGGGCAGCACGTCGGCGGGAAAGGGGGCGTTCATCGGTGCACGGCCAGGTGCCGGGGCGTCCACGCGTGCGGCAGCTTGTGCACGAAATGGTGGCGCGCCACGTGGTAGCTGGGATCAAAGCCGTAGAAATTGCGGTGCATGCGCGCGAGTTCCTGTTCGCGGTGGTGGGCCAGCGGGCGACGCGCTTCGTCGCGCTCGCGGGTGGCCTGTTTGGCCGCCAGCCTCTGCGGCAGATTGTAGGAGGCCGCGAGCGCCAGCGCGCGCTGCAGGCAGCGGTCCTCGAAGCCCTCGCGGCCGGCCTCGTCGCAGTGGTCGATCAGCGTCATGTGCCAGGCGTCGAGCGCGCGCAGCGGCGTGCGCTGGCGCATCAGCGCCTGCGCGCCCGCCTCGCCCAGGCGGCGCGGCAGCAGGTAGGTCCAGTACTCCGAGCCGTACAGGTTGCCCATGTTCTTGTAGTGCGGGTTGAGCACCACGCCCTCGTGCGCCCAGACCTCGTCGGCCGCGAGCGCGAGGAAGGCGCCGCCCGCGCCCGCGTTGCCGCGCAGCAGGCTCACCGTGAGCCAGTCGGTGGTCTCGATCACGGCCAGGGCCAGGTCGTTCATGGCCTGGATGTTGCGCCACGAGGCGTCGGCCGCGCTGTCGCCGCTGCGGTGGGCGGCGGCTTCGATGGCGTTGAGGTCGATGCCGTTGCTGAAGAAGTCCTCGCCGCCCATCAGCAGCAGCACTTTCAGTGGCCGCTCGCGCACCGCCAGCCAGGCCGCGCGCAGGCGCTCGCAGCGCCCGGTGGACATGGCGCCGTTGTGGAAGTCGAAATGCAGGCAGCCCACGCGCGCGCCCTCGGGGCCGTGCTCGGTGTAGCGCAGCTCGCCCCACTCGTCCTCGGGCCGTTGCAGCGGCGCGGGCAATTCGGGGAGCGCGGTGGCCTCGGTGGCGAAGGCCTGTGCCGCGACCTGCTTGAAGCCGGCCGCGGCATCGGCCCGTCGCACATGGCCGATCCACACGCCGCCGTCGCGCGTGCGGCGCAGCAGCGCGCCGTCGCGCACGGCCAGCAGGTCGCCCGGGGCCGCATCCGGGAAACCCGACATCACGCTGCCGGACGCCGCATGCCCATCCATCAGGTGGCAGGCCTGGCCCCAGAGCGCGTCGAGCACGCCGGGCTGGCCGTCCGCGCAGCGCAGGCGCGCGAGCACCTCGGCCGTGGTGTGGTCCGCCCAGTGAATCGCGCGGTCGGCCTGGCGCATCGCGGGGCGCCACAACGCGGGCGGCGGCGCATCGCCCACCCGCTCGCCGTTCTGGAAACGCTGCACGGCGGCCAGCGTGGCGGCCAGCGCGGCCTGCGTGACCTCGCGCCGGTACAGGCTGCCCTTGGCCGCCTGGCGCAATGGAAAGGCCGCGTGCGCCCACACCGGGCCGGCGTCGAACTCGGCGTTGGCCTGCAGCACCGTCACGCCCCAGTCGCGCTCGCCGCGCAGCACCGCCCAGTCCAGCGCGCTCGGGCCCTGGTCGCCCGGCGGGCCCGGGTGCACCACCAGGCAGGGCAGTGCCTGCCACACGCTGGCCGGGATGCGGCGTTTCAGGAAGGGCGCGATCAGCAGATCGGGCTGGAACATCGCCACCGCCTCTTCGGTCACGCGGTCGTTGATGTCCAGCTCCACGCTCAGCTGGTGGCCGCGCGCGCGCAGCTCGGCGAACAGCCGCTGCGTGAGGCTGTTGAAGCTGTGGCACAGCAGCAGGATGCGCATCAACAGATCCGGGGCAGTTGCTCCCCGCTGAGCCAATCGACGACGCGGCGTCCACCGAAGCGCGTGGCCATCTGCACGAAGTGGTGCGGGTCGGCCGTCACCTCGCCGATGCGCGCAGCCTCGGCGCCCAGCGGGTGGGCGCGCATCGCGGCGAGCACGGCCTCGGCCGCCTCGGGCGCGCACACCGCGACCAGCTTGCCTTCGTTGGCGACATAGAGCGGGTCCAGCCCGAGCAACTCGCAGGCCGCGTCCACCTGCGGCTTCACCGGGATGGCGGCTTCCTGCAGCAGCATGCCCACGCCGGACTGGCGCGCGATCTCGTTGAGCGTGGTGGCCAGGCCGCCGCGCGTGGGGTCGCGCAGCACGCGCACCGCGCCCGGCGCGGCCGCGAGCATGGCGGCCACCAGCGTGTGCAGCGCCGCGGTGTCGCTTTCGATGGTGGTCTCGAAGGCCAGCGATTCGCGCTGCGAGAGCACGGCCACGCCGTGGTCGCCGATGGTGCCCGAGAGCAGCAGCACGTCGCCCGCGCGCGCGTTGCGCCCGCTGATGTCCACGCCCGGCGGCACGATGCCGATACCGGTGGTGCTGATGAACACGCCGTCGCCCTTGCCTTTTTCCACCACCTTGGTGTCGCCGGTGACGATGGGCACGCCGGCCTCGCGCGCGGCCTGTGCCATGGAGCGCACCACGCGCTGCAGCTCGATCAGCGGGAAGCCTTCTTCCAGGATGAAACTCGCGCTCAGCCACAGCGGCGTGGCGCCGGACATGGCCACGTCGTTGACCGTGCCGTGCACCGAGAGGCAGCCCACGTCGCCGCCGGGGAAGAACAGCGGCGAGACCACGTGGGCGTCGGTCGCGACCACCAGCCGGCCCTGGCCGGGGTCGAGCGCGGGCAGGGGCAGCACCGCGCCGTCGTCGCCCTGGCGCAGCCAGGGGTTGTCGAAGGCGGCGAGGAACAGCTCTTCGATCAGCTGCGCGGCGGCCTTGCCGCCCGCTCCGTGGCCCATGTCGATGCGACCGTGTTTGATGTCCAGTGGTCGCGTGTAGTCTTTTTTCATGTCAGCTTTCCAAAGCCTCCGGAGCGCCATCCAGAGGCACCGAGGAACCGGCTTTGCCGGGCCTCGGGTGCCGTCCCCCTCCCGCCGAAGGCGAGAGAGGGGGAGGCCGCGAAGCGGCGCAGGGGGTGACCGCCTGTACATCTCGGAAACGCCCGTAGGCGTAGTGCGCCGCGCAGGCGCCTTCGCTGGACACCATGCACGAGCCCACCGGGTTCTCGGGCGTGCACACGGTGCCGAAGATCTTGCAGTCGGTCGGCTTCTTCACGCCGCGCAGGATCGCGCCGCACTCGCAGGCCTTGTTGTCGGCCACCGGGCGGTAGCTCAGCGAGAAGCGACGCTCGGCGTCGAAATCGGCATAGGCCTCGCGGATCTTCAGCGCGCTGTAGGGCACCTCGCCCAGGCCGCGCCACTCGAAGCTGGGCCGCAGCTCGAACACCTCCGACACCAGCGCCTGCGCCTTGAGGTTGCCCTCGCTGGTGACGGCGCGCTTGAACTGGTTTTCCACGTGGGCGCGGCCTTCGTTGACCTGGCGCACCAGCATCAGGATGGCCTGCATCACGTCCAGCGGCTCGAAACCGGCGATCACCACCGGCTTGCGGTATTCCTCGGCGAAGTGCTCGTAGGGGCCGGCGCCGATCACGATGCTCACGTGCGCCGGGCCCACGAAACCGTCGATGGGCACGGTGCCGTACTCGCGCACCTCGGGCGATTCCAGGATGTGCGTGATGGCCGAAGGCGTGAGCACGTGGCAGCACAGCACGCTGAAATTGGTGAGGCCTTCGCGCTGCGCGAGCTGGATGGTGAGCGCGGTCGGCGGTGTGGTGGTCTCGAAGCCGATGGCGAAGAACACCACCTCGCGCTGCGGGTTCTGGCGCGCCAGGGCCAGTGCATCGGCGGCCGAATACACCATGCGGATGTCACCGCCGCGCGCCTTGGCCCGGATGAGGGAGAGGCTTTCCGACGCCGGCACGCGCATGGTGTCGCCGTAGGTGCAGACGATGGCGCCCTGCGCGAGCGCCAGGCCGATCGCCTGGTCGATGCGGCCGATGGGCAGCACGCAGACCGGGCAGCCCGGGCCGTGCACCATCTTCACGTTGGGCGGCAGCAGCTCCATCACGCCGTAGCGCGAGATCGCGTGCGTGTGGCCGCCGCAGAACTCCATGAAGCTGTAGGTGCGGTCGGGGTGGGCCTCGGTCGCGATGCGCGCGCCGATCTGCTTGGCGATGTCACCGTCGCGGAATTCGTCGATGTACTTCACGGTGTGGCCTCCTCGTTCAAACGGACCATCTCGGCGAACAGCGCCAGCGTGCGCTCCGCCTCTTCAGGGTCGATGGTGCCGATGGCGTGGCCCACGTGCACGATCACGTAGTCGCCGACCTGCACATCGGCCACCAGGGCAATGGAGATTTCCTTGCGGATGCCGCCGAGGTCGACCACCGCCTGGTCGTGTGGCCGCAGCTCCACCAGCCGCGCGGGGATGGCTAGGCACATGGTTCGGTTTCCTTTTCGTGGGGCGTGTTCTGAACGGAAGCGGTGCATTCGAGCTGGCGCGCGGCCGCCCAGGCCTGGCCCAGGGCCAGCCCGGCGTCGCCACAGCCGTGGGTGCCGGGCAGGTGCACGCCAAGGCCTGCGCTGCGCAGGCGCTCGGTCACGCGCTCGCGCAGCAGGCGGTTGAAGAAGCAGCCGCCGCCCAGGCACACGGTGATGCTGCCGTGGTCGCGCGCGGCGCGCGTGGCCCAGTGCGCCAGCGCATCGGCCAGCGCGATGTGAAAACCCGCCGCCGCCTCGTCCACGCGGTCGGTGCGCACGTCGAGCAGCGCGGCGAACAGGCCGCGCAGGTCGAGCCGGCGCTGGCCATCGGGCAAGGCGTCGGTGAGCAGGTCCACCAGCGACGCGGGCAGGGGCGGCTGTGCCGGGTGCAAGGCGAGCCAGCGCGCGGCGGCGGTTTCGAGCGCGATGGCGGCCTCGGCTTCCTCGGTCTGGCGCACGCTCAGGCCCAGCGCCGCGGCGGCCGCGTCGAACCAGCGCCCGGCGCTGCTGGTGGGTGGGCAGTTCAGCGCGCGCGCCAGCATCTGCTGCACGCCGCTGGCCGTGGCCTCGCCCACCACGGGCGCGAAGCGCGGTGCGATCTCCGCGCCCCGGCCCAGCGCATGCAGGGCGCTGGCGGCCATGCGCCAGGGTTCGCGCGCGGCGCGGTCGCCGCCGGGCAAGGCCAGCGGGTGCAGGTGGCCCAGGCGCTGGCAGCGCGCGCCGTCCACCAGCAGCAGTTCACCGCCCCAGGCCTGGCCGTCATCGCCCAGGCCCACGCCGTCGAGCGCCAGGCCGATCACCGGGCCTTCGATGCCCTGCTCGGCCACCACGGCCGCGATGTGCGCATGGTGGTGCTGCACACCGATGGCGGGCACGCCCAGCGACTCGGCCAGGTCCATCGCCAGGCGGCTGCTGAAGAAATCCGGGTGCAGGTCGTGCGCCACCGCCGCCACCGGCCCGTGCTGTTCCAGCAGCGCGCGGGCCGAGGCCTCAAGCGCGGCGCAGGCGGCCGGGTCGCTCAGGTCGCCGTGCACCGCCGTCCAGTGCGCGCGGCCCTGCGCGTCGAGCAGGCACGCGGCGTTCTTCAGCCAGGCGCCGCAGGCGAGCACGGGGGTGGTGGCCATCATGCGTGGGCGTGGTGATCGTGGTCGTGGTGCATCTGGTGGTCCAGCCAGTGCAACCAGGCGTCCATGCCGTCGCCGGTGGTGGCGCTGAGCTGGATCACCTCGATGCCCGGGTTCACGCGCCGCGCCAGTTCGATGCAGCGCGCCACGTCGAAGCGCACGTGCGGCAGCAGGTCGGTCTTGTTGAGCACCATCAGCGAGGCGGCGGCGAACATGTCGGGGTACTTCAGCGGCTTGTCCTCGCCCTCGGTCACCGAGAGGATGGCCACCTTGGCGGCCTCGCCCAGGTCCCACACGGCAGGGCACACCAGGTTGCCCACGTTCTCGATGAACAGCAGGCTGTGCTCGTCGTGGTGGTGATGGTGGTGATCGTGGTCATGGTGATCACCGTGGTGCGAGTGCAGCCGCGCGAAGGCCTCGGCCACCATGGGCGCGTCGAGGTGGCAGCCCTTGCCGGTGTTGACCTGGATCGCGGGCGCGCCGGTGGCGCGGATGCGGTCGGCGTCGAAGCTGGTCTGCTGGTCGCCCTCGATCACCGCCACGTGCAGGCCGGGCGTGCGCGCCTTGAGCGCTTCGATGGTGGCGCACAGCAGCGTGGTCTTGCCCGAGCCCGGGCTGGAGACCAGGTTGAGCGCGGTCACGCCGTGCGCGTGGAAGTGCGCGCGGTTGTGTGCGGCCACGCGGTTGTTGGCGCCGAGGATGTCGGTCTCCAGCTTGATGGCGCGCGCCTGGCTCATGCCGGGCACCGAGACGCGCGCGGCGCCGGCACCGAAGTGCAGGTCGCCGTTGGCGGGGTTCACCTGCAGCGCGGCCGGCGCCACGGTGGCGTCGTGCTCACTGCATCCACATACGACACACATGGTCGGTCTCCTTGTTGATATTGATTGAGGCGGTGGTGGGTCGCCGTCCAGACGCACCGCGGAACCGGCTTTGCCGGGCCGCGGGTGCGGTCCCCCTCCCGCCGAAGGCGAGAGAGGGGGAAGCCGCGAAGCGGCGCAGGGGGAGTTTCATGTCAGGCCACTTGCATGTCCAGCACGCGCAATTCGGCGCCACCGGTCGGCTGCAAATGGAAGCTGCCGCAAGACGGGCAGGCGTCGCCGCGCTGGGCCAGGGCCACGGTCTGCGAGCAGCCCAGGCACCAGGCCTGGCCCGGGGGTTCTTCAATCTCGATCGCCGCGCCTTCGAGCAGCGTGCCGGGGGCCAGCGCCTCCAGCGCGAAGCGCAGCGCGCGCACGTCCACGCCCGCGAGCTGGCCCGCTTCGAGCCGCAGCGCCAGCAGGCGCTGGAAGCCTTCGCGCGCGGCCGTCTCTTCCACCAGCTGGAGCACGCCGCCGGCCAGGCTGGCTTCATGCATGGTCCACCTCCTGGGCGCGCGCGAGGTGCTCGATGGCGAAGGGCACGCAGGGGTCGAAGGCGGCCACCAGCAGGTGCACGCGCCGCGCGAGCGCGGCCTCGGGCAGGTCCGGGTCGAGCCGGGCCAGGCGCTGCGCCACCTCGCCCTGCGGGTGGAAGTTCCATTCGGTGGGCGCGACCACGCGGCAGGCCAGCACGCGCTGCGAGGCCGGGTCCACCTCGACCTGGTGCACCAGCAGGCCGCGCGCCATCTCCACCCAGGCCAGGCCACGCCTCGGGCCGGTGGCCACGGCGCCCCAGTCCAGCCAGCTGTCGCCACCGTCGTCGAGCGACAGGCGAGCCAGCTCGGCCAGGCGGCTGCCCAGCAAGGCCCAGGGCGAGAGCGGGGCGTCGTCGGCCGCGCCGGCCAGGCGCGACCAGGGGCCGGTGTGGGCGCAGGCGCCGTTCCACTGCGGGCGCAGGGCGAAGGCCGGCTTGAGCGCGAGCGTGGCGCCCAGCATGCCCAGGCCGGGCGGCTCGGCGTGCGGGCGCAGCGCGCCGGCCGGCGAGAGCGGTGCGATGCCGTCGGCACCGCTGCGCGCGCCGGCCACCAGCGCGGGCAACCAGTGGTCGCGGTGGCGGCGGCTCCAGGTGTGCAGCCAGTCGGGGCCGCCGGCCTGCCAGGCCGCCAGCCAGTCCGCCGGCGGCCGGTGCAGCAGCGTGTGCTGCAACCAGTCGCGCAGCGCCGGCCAGGGGTCGGGCGCGGTCTGCGTGGGGGCGGGCCAGTGGCGCAGCGCGGCCAGCGCGCTCGCGGCATGGGCGCCGCGCTCGGCGGGGTCGGCGGCCAGCAGGCGCGGCCAGTCCAGGCCGATGCGGCGCACGTGCTCCATCGCGGTCTCGCGCCGCAGCAGCTCGGCCACGCCGGGTGAGGGCGGCAGCAGGCCGGGCGCGGCGGCCTCGATGGCGAGCTGGCTGCACAGGCGGTGCGCGTGGCTGCAGAGGTTGAACAGGCTGCCCATGAGCCCGGGCAGGCGTGCCACCGGCACGCCGTGGCCCATGCGCGCGGCCCAGTCCTGCCGCGTGTTCAGCAGGCCCAGCGGCGGCGGCGCGCCGGGGCGGATGTGCAGGCTGCCGGCCAGGTCCTGCAGGCCGGCGGGGGCCATGCCGTTCATGCCCGACCTCCCAGGAAAAAGGCCCGGCGCGCGGGCATCGGCGGGGGCACCACCGGCGGCGCGGGTCGGGTCAGCGCCAGCGCTTCGCGCGCGGTCTCGCGCGCCAGGGCCTGCGTGCCGAATTCGCCCATGGGCGAGAACAGCGCGCAGGTCTCGTGGTAGCCGATGGCGGGGTCGTGCGCGCCGATGAAATCAAAACGCTCGCAGCCGAAGCCGCGCACGAAGCTGCGGCCCACCTGGCCGCCGTGCGGCAGTGCTTGCGCGGGCAGGCGCACCAGGCTCATGAACCAGGGCGTGATCAGCACGCCTTCGGCCACGGGGTCCTCGTCCTGTTCGGTGCTCGCCCACTCGAAGCCCACCGCCTCCACGCACAGCGCGGCGTTGAGCAGCGGAACGCCCTGCATGCGTTCGGCCTGCACATGCCGGTAGAAGTCTTCGAGGGCTTGCACGCGGTTCATCATGGCAACAACAAAAACTGATCGGGCTCGCAATCGCAATTCGGGCAGCGCCAGTGCGAAGGCAGGTCGGCGAAGGGTGTGCCGGCGGGGATCTGCCATTGTGGGTCGCCCACGGCGGGGTCGTAGACCCACCAGCAGATCTTGCATTCGAGGCGCGAGCCGGGTTGCAGCACCTCGCGGTTGCCGAGGTAGGAACCTTCGAAACCCTCGAAGTGCTCGCCGCTCATGCCGCCTCCAGCCAGGCCATCACCTCGTGCAGGCGTTCATGAGAGTCGCGCAGGTCTTCGGGTGCGGCCATCGCCACCTCGGGCATGTCCACCACCTCCACCGTGTTGAGGATCACCTTGTCCATGGAGTTGTAGTACACCACGCGCCAGCAGTTCGGCAGGCGCGTGTTGGAGATGCGGCAGTTGCCATAACCGCGAGAAAGCATGAGCACGCGGCCGGTGCCCAGCTGGTGGTCCAGGAAGCCGATGTCCTCGGGCGTGACGGGCAGCAGCGTGAGGTTGACCACGTGCGAGACCTGGCCCGGCTGCCAGCGCGCCACCTGGTCGCGGATCTCGTCCACCAGCAGCGGTGCGTTCTGCACGTTGGGCGGCAGCGGGCCGTTCCACTGCGGCGGGTGGGCCCACACGTCTTCGGCGGCGGTGGCGGCGAACAGCGAGGGCACCGGGCCGACCTCGATCGCGTCGTCCACCAGCTCGGCATCACGGCCCTCTTCGTGGCGCCAGGTCATGAGGCGCCAGACGCCGGCGAACACCGATTCCTGCACACGCACTTCGAGGTTGCCCGCGCCCAGCTGCACGATGGCGCTGGCCTCGCCCTCGCCCAGCACCTGGTTGACGATGCGGAAGTCGCGCGGGCCGAGCTGGCCCAGCGGCACCAGGCCCGGGGCGCCTCCCTCGGCACCGCGCTCCAGCAGGGCCAGCACCTGTTGCAAGGCGGCGCGCGCCTGGTCCAGCCCCTGCAGTTCCTCGGGCTCGGGCAGCACCGGCGGGCGGTAGGTGCTCATGTCCTTGGGCAGGGGCAGGTAGTCGAGCGACTCGTCTTCGTGTTGCGTGCCAGGGCCCAGGGCCACGAGCGGAATGGGAAAGTCTTTCATGGGGTTTCCTTGGGTTCAGTGGCAGCCGCCGGCGTCGCTGGAAGAAGTCTTGCTCACGACCGGAATGCCGATGGTGGGCGGGCGCGAAGGTGGCATGCGCAGCGCGGCGTCCACGCCTTGCAGGTACACGTCCCAGTCCTGCATGCCGGCGATGGCGGTGACGTATTGCCCGCTGCGGAAGAACAGCAGCGAAGGCCAGCGCTGCGAGCCGTAGCGGCGTGCCACCGCGTCTTCGCTCTCGCGCGGCACGGCGGCCACCGCGAAGCGGCCGGGGAACACCTTCATCAGTTCGGGCAGCACGGCGGCCACGTCTTGGCCTTCGGGGAAGCGCACGGCATCGCCGGCCAGCAGCAGCACGCGGTCGCCGGGCTGGGCGGCCCAGTCGGCCACGCTGGTCTCGTCCACCAGCGCGGCGCCGAACTCGCGCACCAGGCGCATCACCAGCGGCGCGGCCGGGTCGGTGCTGGGCGGGGTGACGGCCAGCGGGCGGAAAAGGGTTTCTGTGGTGCTCATGAAAACGTCTCCTGAAAAATTCAACCGTTGGCGAGCTGGCGCAATTGCTCGGCGCTCATGCGCGAAGGCAGCTCGAAGCCGGCCTCGCCGTCGGCGTTCTGGCCCTGCATGGCGCCCAGCACGAGGTCGAGCGCGGCGTTCACTTCGCTGGCGCGCTCGGCGTCGATGCGCTCGCGCGCGTCGCCCAGGAACACCAGCAGCCAGTCGCCCGGCGCCACATCCCCCACCAGCGCGGTGTTGACGCGGCGGCGCTCACCCCGGCCTTCGCACAGCGCGTGGCCGGGCTCGATGGCCGTGACCTGCATGGGCATGCCGATGCACATCTCAGGCCGTCTCTTTCGGGAAGAAGCGCTCGTCGCCTTCGCGGCAGGCCGCTTGCGAGGATGGGCGCTGGGTTTCGTAGGCGGCGAGCGCGAGCTCGTCCATGGTCACGGTCTCGCGCCCGCTCAGCGGCTCGCGGCGCGGCGTGGGCTCACCGCCCCAGCGCGCGATCTCGGCCACGGCCAGCGCCAGGGCTTCGTCCATCGCGGCCTTCACCACCGGGCGCAGGCTGCCGCCGTAGTCCTCCAGCTCCTGCGGCTGGCAGCCGATCAGCAGCACCTGCGCGGGGTACTTGCCGGTGAGCTGCGCGAGCGACAGCACTTCCTGAAAACCGGTCTGGTGCAGGCTCATCTTCTTCGCGCCCAGGAAGCGCGGCACTTCGTCGTCGCGCACCAGCTTCAGCGTGCCCGGGGCCAGGCCGTAGTCGATCGCGTCGAAGATCAGCAGACAGTCGGCTTCCTGCACGTGCTGGATGAGGTACAGGCCCTGCGTGCCGCCGTCCACCAGCGACACGTGGGCCGCGAAGGCGTGGCGCTGCTGCAGCGCTTCCACGCAGCGCACGCCGAAGCCTTCGTCGGCCCACAGCAGGTTGCCGATGCCGAGCACGCAGATGGAGGAAGGCGGGGTGTCACTACCGGGGTGACAGGCGTTTTCAGGCGAAATGGGGCGCATGCGGGAACTCCGGGAAATCAGTGGGGGAGGGAGGCGGCCGCGCGCAGGCGCTTCCAGGCGTGGAAGCTGTCCCAGGCGGCCTGCTGCGCGAGCCAGAAGGCGGCGTCCACCTGGAACACGCGCGCGCAGCGGATCGCGGTGTCGGGCGACATCGCGCGCTGGCCGTGCACCAGCTCGTGCAGCCGGCGGCGCGACAGGCCCAGCAGCCGCGCGGCCTCGCTCTGGTTGAGCGAGAGCGGCCGCAGGCAGGTGCGCGCCAGCAGCCGCCCCGGGTGCGTGGGCACGCGCAGCGGCACGCCCACCGGCGGGATGGCCGAGGCGAGCTTGAAGGCGGCTGCGCGTTTCACCTTCATTCCTTGAAGGTTCTATGGCCCGAGATCATGGTGCTCACGATGCTCTGGCGGCCCATGATGTCTTCGCGGATCGCTGCGTAGATGTGCAGCAGCACGAAGGTGACGATGCCCCACATGCCCAGGCGGTGCCAGGTGTGCACGTCCTGGCTCTGGCCCATGAGCGGGATCACCCAGCCGAACAGGTGGTCCTGCCACGAGCCGGCCTGCGAGCCCTCGCTGTACAGCGCGAAGCCGGTGACGATCATGAAGATCGACAGCATCAGGTAGAAGCCGAACATCGCGAAGCGCGCCAGCGGGTTGTGGCCCACGTACTGGTTGGGCTTGGGGATCAGGAACAGGTACCAGCGCAGCATGTTGAACACCTCTTGCCAGTACGCCTTCTGGAACATCGGCACCCAGAACAGCTCCTTGGCGTGGTGGTTGCCCACCAGCGCCCAGTAGGCGCGCGCCACCAGGCCCACGGCCATGATGTAGCCCGCCGCGAAGTGCGCGAAGCGGATGTAGCCCATGAGGTAGTGCGCGCTGGCCTCGCCCGGCATGGTGGGCAGCGGCTGGCCGATGAAATAGCCGGTGACGCACAGCACGGTGATCGACAGCGCGTTGATCCAGTGCCAGAGGCGCACCGGCACCTCGTACACATAGACCGAGCGGATCGTCTGGCCCTGCTGCAGTTCGAGCGCGTCGGCGTTGGCGTGCGGCGCCGTGGTGGATGGGGTGGACATGGTGACCTCCTTGAAAGAGGGGGGTGCTGCCGCGTCAGGCCGCGAGCTGACCGAAGAGGTACAGGCCGGCGGCGCTCAGCAGCGCGCCCAGGCCACCCAGCGCCCAGCCGCTGCGCTCGGCGAGCCAGCGCTTGATGCCCAGGCCGATGCCCACGCCGCCGATGTGCAGCAGCGCGGTGGTGAAGAGGAAGCCCACCGCGTAACCGGCGAAACCGCTCTCGGGCGTTTCGGAACCGTGCGCCAGGCCGTGCAGCGAGGCGGCGGCCGCGATCAGCCCCAGGCCGATGGCCGGCGACACCGTGGCGCGGCGCGCGAGCAGCAGCATGCCGCCGAACAGCACCACCGAGAGCGACACGCCGTGTTCGAGGTAAGGCACCGTGAAACCGAGCATGCCCAGCGTGGCGCTGACGATGAGCGCCAGCAGGAAGGTGGCCGGGCCCTGCCAGGCCCTGGAAGCCGGCAGCGCCGAGACCGACCACACGCCCACGGCCACCATGGCCAGCAGGTGGTCGGGCCCGAAGGGATGCACCAGGCCCTCGAACAGGCTGCTGGTGCCATGGCCCGTGTGGGCCTGCGCGGCGCCGGCCGCGCCGGCCAGCAAGGTGGCGGCGATCAGGCCGCGCGTCGTCTGTGTCTTCATCGTTGTTCTCCTCGTTGTGTTCATGGCGGTGCGGCGCTCGTGTCCAGGGCACCCGTGGAACCGGCTTTGCCGGGCCACCAGGTGCGTCCCCCCTTGGGGGGAAGACGCGAAGCGTCGCAGGGGGGTCATCTCACCGTCACCCGGCTCATCTCCTGGCCGTCTTCGCTCATCACGTGGGTGGAGCAGGCCAGGCAGGGGTCGAAGCTGTGCAGCGTGCGCAGGATCTCCAGCGGCTGCTCGGGGTTGACCATGGGCGTGTTCATCAGCGAGGCCTCGAAGGCGCCGATCTGGCCCTTGTGGTCGCGCGGTGAGCCGTTCCAGGTGGTGGGCACCACGCACTGGTAGTTCTCGATCTTGCCGTCCTTGATGCGGATCCAGTGGCCCAGCATGCCGCGCGGCGCGGCCACCGTGCCCACGCCCTTGGCCTCCTTCGGCCAGGTGCTCGGGTCCCACTTCTCGATGTTGGCGGTGCTGGTGTCGCCGGCCTTGATGTTGCCGACCAGCTGCTTGAAGTCGTCCATCATCATCTCGGCGGCGTACTGGCTTTCCAGCGCGCGCGCCAGCGTGCGGCCGATGGTGGTGGGCAGCAGCTGCTTGGCGCTGTACTTGGTCTCGGGCATGCCCAGCGCTTTCGGGATGGCGCTGTTGATCGCCACCGCCGATTCGTCCACCTGCTGCTTCACGCGCTGGCAGAACTTGTTGCCCTGCATCGCGTGCGCATAGCCCAGGATGTAGCGCGAGAGCGGACCCACCTCCACCGCGTGGCCGCGCCAGCGCGGCGACTTGATCCATGAGTACTTGGCCGACTCGTCGAGGTTTTCGATCTTGGTGCGCGTGCCCTTGAAGTTCGGGCCTTCGGGCGTGTAGTTGGCCTCGGTCACGCCGTCCCAGGGGTGCAGGCCCTTGGTCTCGTCGCCGTACTTGTACCAGCTGTGCGTCACGAACTCCTGCACCTGCTCGGGGTCGCGCGGGTCGATCTCGTGGATCTTGTTCCAGTCGCCATTCAGGATCACGCCACCGGGCAGCTGGTGCGTGCTGTGGTCGTAAGGCACCTTCTCATACGTGCCGTAGTCCGCCACGTTGGTGGCCGACAGACCGCCGCCGTACAGCCAGCCGGCCTGCTTGTAGATGGTGCCGATGGCCAGCACGTCCGGGATGTAGACGTTGTTGTTGAAATCGATCATCTCCTGGATGCGGGCCTGCACGAAGTTCAGCCGCTCCATGTTGATCGGGGCGCCGGCCGCGCCGTTGCCGTCGATGTTGATCGCGCAGGGCACGCCGCCCACCAGGTAGTTCGGGTGCGGGTTCTTGCCGCCGAAGATGGTGTGCACCTTCACCCATTCCTTCTGCAGGTCCAGCGCCTCCAGGTAGTGCGTCACCGCCATCAGGTTGGCCTCGGGCGGCAGCACATAGGCCTTGGAACCCCAGTAGCCGTTGGCGAAGGGGCCGAGCTGGCCGCTCTCCACGAACTTCTTGAGCCGGTTCTGCACATCGCGGAAGTAGCCCGGCGACGACAGCGGGTGCGAGGGCGACACGATGTGCTGCAGCTCGCTGGTCTTCTTCGGGTCCGCCTTCAGGCACGAGACCACGTCCACCCAGTCCAGCGCGTGCAGGTGGTAGAAGTGCACCGCGTGGTCGTGCACCTGCAGCGTCTTGGCCATCATCTCGCGGATCAGGTGGGCGTTCAGCGGGATCCTGATGCCCAGCGCGTCTTCCACCGCGCGCACCGAGGTGAGCGCGTGGCAGCCGGTGCACACGCCGCAGATGCGTTCCACGAACGCCCAGGCGTCGCGCGGGTCGCGGCCTTTCAGAATCACCTCCAGCCCGCGCCACATGGTGCCGGTGGAGACCGCGTTGCGGATCACGTTGTTGCTGTCGAGGTTCACCTCGCAGCGCATGTGGCCTTCGATGCGCGTCACCGGGTCGACGACGATGCGCCGGCCCGTGTTGTCCATGCGGAAGCCTTGAGTTTCGTAAGCACCCATCTTGTGTTCCTCGTTGTCGTTCTAGTTGTGTGGTGGCGTCAGTGGCTGGCGGGTGCGTCCGTCTTGCGGGTGTCGCGGGCGCGCTTGGCCACCGAGATCGCGGCATGCGCCGCCACGGCCGCGCCCACCACGCCGGCGGCGGTGGCGCCGATCTGGTCGGCGTTGGCCTCGATGCCGAAGGCGTGGATGTCGGTCAGGCGGTCGTAGAACGAACCCTTGTCCCAGAAGCCGTCTTCCGAGCAGCCAATACAACCGTGGCCCGCCTTGATGGGGAAACTCGTGCCCTCGTTCCACTGCACGGTGGAGCAGGCGTTGTAGGTGGTGGGGCCCTTGCAGCCCACCTTGTAGAGGCAATAGCCCTTGCGCGCGGACTCGTCGTCCCACGCCTCCACGAACTGGCCCGCGTCGAAATGCGGGCGGCGGTAGCACTTGTCGTGAATGCGCTGGCTGTAGAACATCTTCGGGCGGCCCTGGCGGTCCAGCTCGGGCACGCGGTCGAAGGTGAGCATGTAGGTGATGACGCCCGTCATCACCTCGGGAATCGGCGGGCAGCCCGGCACCTTGATGATCGGCTTGTCGGTGATCACCTTGTGGATCGGCGTGGCCTGCGTCGGGTTCGGCTTGGCCGCCTGCACGCAACCCCAGGAAGCGCACGAACCCCAGGCGATGATGGCCTTGGCGTCCTTCGCCACGTGCTTGAGCTTTTCAACGAAAGGCTTGCCCGACTGGATGCAGAACATGCCGTCTTCGTTCAGCGGCGGGTTGCCTTCCACGGCCAGGATGTACTGGCCCTTGTACTTCGTCATGATCTCTTCGAGGATCGCCTCGGCCTGGTGGCCGGCGGCGGCCATCAGCGTGTCGTCGTAGTCCAGCGAGATCATGGAAAGCACCACGTCCTTGGCCAGCGGGTGGGCGCTGCGGATGAACGATTCGGTGCAGCAGGTGCATTCCAGCCCGTGCAGCCACAGCACCGGGGTGCGCGGCTTGTTTTCCATGGCGTGCGCGATCTGCGGCACAAAGGACGGCGCCAACCCTAGCGAGGTGGCCGTGAGCGAGCAGTATTTGAGAAAGCTGCGGCGCGAAATGCCTTTGCGGCGCATGACCTCGTAGAAGGTTTCCATGACGGGTTGTCTCCGGTGCTTTGTTGGGGGCGGGGGCGACGCTGCTTTGCAAGTCGTGAGCCAGCCCGCTCCATGTCCGGGAATACCCTGGGGAGCGCGGTTAAGTGGTTGTTTTTGTTGGGGTGCGGCGCGGGATTTGGCGTAAGCCCGGTGCGGCGTTTCGTCGTCGTGGAAACAACGTTGCCGAAGAGGAGGTCAATGTGGAATGTTGTCTGGCACTTTCTCCACGCTGGGCTGCAAACCCATAGGAGCGGGCTTACGACCGTATACGGCGCTCGGAAGATTGTTAAGTAGAAGTTCGAAAAATTAAGTAAACTGTCTGCCCTTTGTCATTTTTCTATGGACATCACCATGAGCAATGCATCTCTTGTGACGCTGGCATTGGAAGTCTTGAAGTGTCGTCAGAAGGATCTCGCCACGCGTCTGGGCGTGTCGCCGGCCCAGATCAGCAAATGGAAGCGAGACGAGTACATGTCAGCAGAGATGTCTGCCAAGTTGAATGGACTCCTTGGGCTCGATGGTCGTGAGCCGCAGTTTGTTCGCCTCGCAGGCTCTTTGGAGGACGCGGTGAAGTGGGAGCGGCTTCTAAGAAGCTTGGCCGATTGGGCCGCTTTTGGTGCTGAGACGGGGTATCACACTTATCGGTTGGAAGACGAGGATGAAGCTGATCTGCTGTATTGGCACACCTTCAGTGTGCTTGAGCAGATGGGTATTGATATACCTAAACCTTTTCCCGCCGCACTGGAGTTCGACGATGAGGACACACTGTCTGATGAGGAGGACGAGCGCCGGGATCACGTCATTCTTGCGCACCCCTTGACGTCCCTGATTCTGTCCATCTACAAGTCCTACACAGACGTATATGGGTTCTATGCGGCATATGTTTCCAATGTGATAGACGAGCTGGATTTGTTTGACACACCCTTTGACGATATCGAGCCATGCTTGCTGGCACTCGCTGCCGCAAAGTTGGATGTTGAACCAGCTATCGCCGGCAACTTTCGTGAGTTCAGACGAAAGACGCTTCAACAGTACACCGACTCTCTGACGTGCGTTAAAACGGAGGCTTTCCGTGCAGGGTTGCCATTGCGTGCCGAGCTGTTGGACATGGTCAATGCAACACACGATGCCATGGGACATGCAGCGGAGGCTGAAAGCCTTGGCTTCAATGATGCGCGCTTGCACCCGGATATCTACATGAATGAGCTTCTCGTAGGCATGCGTGTCATCCATCAAGTGTTGCCAGCCATCATGCAGAAGCTTGGGATCGAGCAAGACTTCAAACTTGACAGATCCGAGTTGAGTCTGAACTGACTGAATTCATGACCCCATCGCGGATGGGTACTGGAGCAATTTTGGTTCTAACGTAGAGGCACATTGATACATGCTTCCCAAATCCGAATATGACGATCTGGTTCGCTTTATGACCGAAGCACAAGCCGCTGGGGTACCCGCATGACAG
>JAGKSX010000154.1 GCA_018993155.1 Hydrogenophaga sp. | reverse complement strand
GCAGCGGTGGAGCGTGGGGGTGGTCATCTCAGCCTGGGAAGTTCTCGGGGATCTTCGCCTTGCCGCGCGCCTCCGCCGGGCTGATCACATTGCGCTTGACCAGCTCCGAGAGGTTCTGGTCCAGCGTCTGCATGCCCACGCTGTTGCCGGTCTGGATGGCCGAGTACATCTGCGCCACCTTGGCCTCGCGGATCAGGTTGCGGATCGCGCTGGTGCCCAGCATGATCTCGTGCGCCGCGACGCGGCCTGAGCCGTCCTTGGTCTTGCACAGCGTCTGCGAGATCACCGCCACCAGCGATTCGGAGAGCATGGCGCGCACCATGTCCTTCTCTTCGGCCGGGAACACGTCGATGATGCGGTCGATGGTCTTGGCCGCGCTGGAGGTGTGCAGCGTGCCGAACACCAGATGGCCGGTCTCGGCGGCGGTCATCGCCAGGCGGATGGTTTCGAGGTCGCGCATTTCGCCGACCAGGATCGCGTCCGGGTCTTCGCGCAGCGCCGAGCGCAGTGCGTTCGAAAAACTCAGCGTGTGCGGGCCCACCTCGCGCTGGTTGACCAGGCACTTCTTGGACTCGTGCACGAACTCCACCGGGTCTTCCACCGTGAGGATGTGGCCGTACTCGGTTTCATTGAGGTGGTTGACCATGCCGGCCAGCGTGGTGGACTTGCCCGAGCCGGTGGGGCCGGTCACCAGCACCAGGCCGCGCGGGCGCAACGCGAGGTCGCCGAAGATCTTGGGTGCGTTGAGTTGCTCCAGCGTGAGGATCTTGCTCGGGATGGTGCGGAACACCGCGCCGGCGCCGCGGTTGTGGTTGAAGGCGTTGACGCGGAAGCGGGCCAGGCCTTCGATCTCGAACGAGAAGTCGCACTCCAGGAACTCTTCGTACTGCTTGCGCTGGCTGTCGTTCATGATGTCGTACACCATGCCGTGGACCTGCTTGTGGTCCAGCGGTTCGACGTTGATGCGTCGCACATCACCATGCACCCGTATCATGGGAGGAAGACCGGCCGAGAGATGAAGATCGGATGCTTTGTTCTTGACGCTGAAAGCCAGCAGTTGGGTGATATCCATCCCGGGGTCCCGTGCGGTGTTGAGGTATGACGGCAGATTATGACGACCATTGAACGCAATCTCCAAGGGCTGAAGGAGCGCATTTCGCGTGCTTGTTCACACGCCGGACGCCCCGTGGAGGCGGTGGTTTTGCTCGCGGTTTCCAAGACCTTCGGACCGGACGCCGTTCGTCAGGCGCAGGCCGCCGGTCAGCGGTGTTTTGGCGAAAACTACGTGCAGGAAGGTGTCGAGAAGATCCTCGCGCTGCGCGAGTCGGCTGTTGCGCCGATGCCAACGCAATGGCACTGCATCGGCCCGCTGCAAAGCAACAAGACCCGTCTGGTGGCCGCGCATTTCGACTGGGTGCAATCGGTGGACCGGCTCAAGATCGCCGAGCGCCTGAGTGAACAGCGCCCCGAAGGACTGCCGCCCTTGCAGGTGTGCCTGCAGGTGAATGTGGACGGCGGCCTCACGAAGGCGGGCGTGGCGCCCGCCCAGCTGCTCGAATTGGCGCTGGCGGTGGCGCGCTTGCCGAACCTGCGCCTGCGCGGCCTGATGTGCATCCCCGAGCCGGCCGAAACCTTCGAGGCCCAGCGCGCGGTGTTCCTGCAGGCGAAGGAGTTGTTTGATCAACTCAATGGCGCGGGCCTGGCGCTCGACACGCTGTCCATGGGCATGAGCGACGACCTCGAGGCCGCCATCGCCGCCGGCTCGACCATGGTGCGCGTGGGGCGCGCCTTGTTCGGCGGCCGCCCCGCCAAGCTCACTTCCTTGGCTTGACCGTCCCGCAGTCGGCCGACAGCCACTTGCCCTGGCCGTCCATGGTCATGGTCTGGGGCTTGCCCTGGTGCGTGGTGTTCATCACCATCTTCACGGTGTAGGCGGCGTCCCCGCTGAAGGTGTAGGTGCCTTCGCCGGAGGACGGGGGCTTCTTGCAGACAAAACTCATCTTGAGCGTGGCCGCGCTGCGCGAGGTGACGGTGCTGGTGCAGTCGCCATCGCCTTGCATCGGTATGTCCTGCCGCGCGGCCATCTCGGGCGTGATGCAGACCTTCATGGCCATGCCACCGCCCGAGCCCGGCGTGGGCATGGCCTTGCCCTGTCTGGCCAGCATGTCCTCCATCTGCTTGCGCTGCGCGGGCGGCATGCTGGCCATCTGCTGCTGCATCTGCGCCATGGCCTGGTCCATCTGGGCACTGCCGCCGACCTTGTGGCTCATCTCCCAGAGGCCGGGTTTGATGCTCTGGGCATGCGCGCTGGTGGCGGCCAGCATGACGCCCAGCAGCAGGGGGGTGATGGTGGTGTGGTGCATGGCGGCTCCCAGGGGTGAGAGTGCCATTGTGCGGCGCCGGGTGGGCGTGTCAACGGCGGCGTCAATGGATCACAAGGGCAGCCGCGAGCTGTTCTTCACCTCTTCCATCACCGCGTAGGTTCGCGTCTCGCGCACGCCAGGCAGCTGCCACAGCACGCTGCCGGCGAAGTCGCGGTAGGCGGCCATGTCCGCCATGCGGGTCTTGAGCAGGTAGTCGAAACCGCCGGCGACCATGTGGCATTCCATGATCTCGTCGCGCACCTGCACGGCGGCCTTGAACTCGTTGAACACGTTGGGCGTGGTGCGGTCGAGCAGCACCTCGACGAAGACCATCATGCCCCGCCCGAGCTTGAGCGGGTTCAGCCGCGCCTCGTAGCCCAGGATGTAGCCGTCGCGCTGCAGGCGCTGGGTGCGCGCGAGCACGGCGGTGGGTGAAAGGGCCACCGCTTCGGCCAGCTTGAGGTTGGTCAGCCGGCCATCGGCCTGCAGAAGCTGCAGGATCTTCAGGTCGATGCGGTCGGGTTCCTGGGAGTCGGACATGGTGGTGGATTATCCAGTTGGCGATTGCATTTTTGGTGAAAAACTCGGCTGATTCGGCGAGATCATGCGTGAATTCACCGATCGACCGTCTTTTGGAGTGTTCCATGCCCCGTGCCCAAGACCGCCTGCCGTTTCCCTACCGCCCCGAAGCGGGCGTTCTCGCCCAGCGCCTGAGCGCCTTGCGCGGTGCCCTGGATTGGGCGGTCGCCGCGGACCATGCGGCGCCCTGGGTGCGCGCGGTGCGCGAGAACCCGCCGCCGTTCTGGGCGATGGAGAGCCTGCTCAAGGAGTACCCGATCTCCAGCGCCGAGGGCCTGGCCCTGATGCGCCTGGCCGAGGCGCTGCTGCGCGTGCCCGACGCCGAGACCGCGATCGCCCTCACCGCCGACCAGTTGGGGCGAGCCGACTTCGATGGCGCGGCCGACTCCACGCTGGCGCGCCTCTCGTCCACGGCGATCGCCATGTCCAAGCATTTCCTGCCGCACGCGGGCAGCGAGCCCGGTCTGATGGCCAAGCTGGGCGCCAAGACCGTGGTGGCCGCGACGCTGCGCGCGGTGCAGTTGCTGGGCCGCCAGTTCGTGTTGGGGCAGACCATCGAGGAGGGCATGAAGGAAGCCGCCTCGGCGCGCAGGCGCCAGGCCAACCTGCGCTTCAGCTTCGACATGCTGGGCGAGGGCGCCCGCACCGACGAAGACGCCTTGCGCTACCTCGCGAGCTATCGCAACGCCATCGCGGCCATCGCGCGCAGCGCCGACCCGGCGCGGCATCCGGGCCAGAACGACGGCATCTCGATCAAGCTCAGCGCATTGCACCCGCGCTACGAGGACGCGCAACACGACCGCGTGATGCGCGAGCTCGTGCCGCGCGTGTGGTCCTTGTGCGAGGCGGCGGCCGCGTCCAACCTCAACCTCACCATCGACGCGGAAGAGGTGGACCGGCTCGAACTCTCGCTGGCCGTGTTCGAGGCCCTGGCGACCCGGGTGGCGCAACACCGCTCCCAATGGCAGGGTTTCGGCCTGGCCTTGCAGGCTTACCAGACGCGGGCGGTCGAGCTGATCGAGCACGTGGCGGGTCTCGCGCGGCAGCACCAGCTGAAGTTCATGTGCCGCCTGGTCAAGGGCGCGTACTGGGACGCCGAGATCAAGCGCGCGCAGGAGCTGGGCCTGCCGGCCTACCCGGTGTTCACGCAGAAGCCGCACACCGACGTGAGCTACCTGGCCTGCGCGCGGGCCCTGTTCGCGGCGCACGACGCGATCCACCCGCAGTTCGCCACGCACAACGCGGGCACCATCGCGGCCATTCTGCAGATGGCGGCGAAGCAGGGCACGCCGTTCGAGTTGCAGCGCTTGCACGGCATGGGCGAAGGCATCTACCGCGAGGTGTTGAAGAACCCGGGCGTCTCGTGCCGCGTCTACGCCCCGGTGGGCGCGCACCGCGACCTGCTGGCCTACCTGGTGCGCCGCCTGCTGGAGAACGGCGCGAACTCGTCGTTCGTGCACCAGCTGGCCGACGAGTCGGTGGGCATGGACGAGCTGCTGGTCTCGCCCCTGGCACAGTCCCGGCCCGAGGCCATCGCGTCCACGCTGCCCTTGCCGCCCGACCTGTACGGCCCGGCGCGCCCCAACAGCGAGGGGCTGGACCTCGCGGTGGTCGCGCACCGCGAGCCGCTGCTGGCCGCGCACGCGGCGCTGGTGGTGCCTGCGGTGGCCGAGGCCCGCGCCGCCGACGCACCGGTCGCCGTGGATGCCGCCGTGCGGGCCTTTGCCGGCTGGAACCACACGCCGCTGGCCGAGCGCGCGGCCACGCTGCGCCGCGCGGCCGATGCGATGCAACAGCAGATGCCGCGGCTGTGCGCGCTGCTCGTGAAGGAAGCGCACAAGGGCTGGAACGACGCGGTGTCCGAGGTGCGCGAGGCGATCGATTTCCTGCGCTACTACGCGAACGACGCCGAACGCGTGATGGCGCCGCAGGCCCTGCCCGGGCCCACCGGCGAGAGCAACACGTTGCGCCTGGAAGGGCGCGGCGCCTGGGTCTGCATCAGCCCCTGGAATTTCCCGCTGGCGATCTTCACGGGCCAGGTGGCGGCGGCGCTTGTTACAGGCAACACCGTGCTGGCCAAGCCGGCCGAGCAGACCCCCGCCATCGCGCTCGAAGCGGTGAAGTTGCTGCACGCGGCGGGCGTGCCGGCCGATGCGCTGCAGCTCTTGCACGGCCCGGGCGACACGGTGGGCGCGGCGTTGGTGGCGCAAGCGGGCGTGGCCGGCGTGGTGTTCACCGGGTCGACGCAGGTGGCCAAGCTGATCCAGCGAGCGCTCGCCGCGAAGGACGGCCCCATCGTGCCGCTGATCGCCGAGACCGGTGGCATCAACGCCATGCTGGTGGACAGCACGGCCCTGCCCGAGCAGGTGGCCGATGCCGTGGTGCAGAGCGCGTTCCGCAGCGCGGGCCAGCGCTGTTCGGCGCTGCGCCTGCTGTGCGTGCACGAGGCCGTGGCCGATGGCGTGATCGCGATGATCCAGGGCGCGGCGAAGGAACTGGTGGCCGGGGACCCGGCCGACCTGGCCACCGACCTGGGCCCTGTGATCGACGCGGAGGCCTTCGAGGCCATCGGCCGCCATCTGCAGCGCCTCCATGCCCAGGCCCGGCCGCTGCTCGACGCGAACCGCTCGCCGGCCTTGCCTCAGCTGGTCGCGCCGCGCATGTACGAGGTGGGTGGCATCGCCGAGGTGGCGCAGGAGATCTTCGGCCCGGTGCTGCAGGTGGTGCGCTGGGGCGGCGACCCGATGGGCGTCATCCAGCAGATCAACGCGCTGAGCTACGGCCTCACGCTGGGCATCCAGACCCGCATCGACAGCCGCGCGCTGGCGCTGGCCGGCGCGGCGCGCGTGGGCAACGTCTACGTGAACCGGAACATGATCGGCGCCGTCGTGGGCGTGCAACCCTTCGGGGGCGAAGGCCTCAGCGGCACCGGGCCCAAGGCGGGCGGTCCGCACTACCTGCAGCGCTTCTGCGCCGAGCAGACCCTCACCATCAACACCACGGCGGCCGGGGGCAACGTGGCGCTGTTCACCGGGTAACCATCCGACACGTTGCGACACCCGGCGGGTGCGATACTGGCCGCCGCCATGAGCCCGCCCACCATTCCCGCCGCACCCAGGCCCCTTGAGGCCGCGCCCTTCCGCCCGCTCGACGCGGGCTGGCTGCAATGGATCGCCGAGAACCGGCTGCGCCATTGCACGCCCGAATCCATGCTGGTCACCATGACCGAGGCGGGCCTGGACCCGGCCGAGTGCGAGCCCGCGATCCGGGCGATGGACAGCGATCCCGCGTTCCTCGCCGCGCGCAAGTTCCAGCAGCTGCAGACCAAGCTCGAATCGGTGATGGCCAACCAGCAGAAGCTGCTGGAGCTGAACCCGCGCTATGGGCAGGTGGAGAAGCGCGGCGACGTGCCGCTGGACGAGTTCGTCGAGAAGTACGTGGTGGGCAGCCGCCCGCTGGTGCTCACCGGCGTGGCGCGCGACTGGCCTGCCCTGCAACGCTGGTCGCCCCAGGACCTGCGCGAGCGATTCGGTCATCTGCAGGTGGAGATCCAGGCCGAGCGCAGCGCGGACCCGAATTACGAGGTCAACAAGCTGGACCATCGGCGCAGTGTGGGCCTGGCGAATTTTGTCGATCAGGTGCTGGCCGGCGGCACCACCAACGACTACTACCTGACCGCCAACAACGAGATGCTGGCGCGGCCCGAGTTCGCGCCCATCCTGGCCGACATCGGCAGCCTGCCGGCCTTCTGCGACCCCTCGCAGCTGGCGCGCCGCGCCTCGTTCTGGTTCGGCCCGGCGGGCACGGTCACGCCGCTGCACCACGACACGCTCATGCTGTGCCACACACAGATCGTGGGGCGCAAGCGCTGGCGCTTCATCTCACCGTTGCAGACGCCGCTGCTCTACAACCACTTCGAGGTCTACAGCCCGATCGATCTGGACCGGCCGGACCTCGCGCGCTATCCGCTGTTCAGCCAGGCCACGGTGCTCGAAGTGATCGTCGAGCCGGGCGAGACGGTGTTCCTGCCCCTGGGCTGGTGGCACCAGGTGACGGCGCTGGACGTGAGCCTGTCGTTCTCGTTCTCCAACCTGGCCCTGCCCAACCACTACAGCTTCCAGAACCCCACCATCACCAACTGGTAAGGGGCGGGCCACCGCCGTTCAGGACAGCACCAGCATGCCCGCGGTCGGGTTCTGCAGCAGGGCGTCGAGCGCCTCGATGGGCAGGGGCTTGGCGAACAGATGCCCCTGGAACTGGTCGCAGCCCTGGTAGGCCAGGAAGTCGCGCTGCTCCTGCGTTTCCACGCCTTCGGCCACCACCTGCAGGCTCAGGCTTTGTGCCAGCGCGATGATGGCGCGCGAGATCGCGGCATCGTTCGGGTCGGTGAGCACGTCGGCCACGAAGCCCTTGTCGATCTTGAGCTGGTCCAGCGGCAGGCGCTTGAGCACCGAGAGCGAGGAATAGCCGACGCCGAAGTCGTCGAGCGAGAGCGTCACGCCCAAGGCCTTGAGCATGCCCATCTTGTCGATGGTGATCTCCATGCGATCGGCCAGCAGGCTTTCGGTGAGCTCGAGCTTGAGCTTGTGCGGGCGGATGCCGGTGCGCGTGATCGCGGCCATCACCATGTCGACGAAATCGGGGTGGCGGAACTGGCGCACGCTCACGTTGACCGCGATGCTCAGGTTGGCGGTCTGCGCCCGGTCGGCCCAGGCCGCGAGCTGCTCGCAGGCCTTCTCCAGCACCCACTGGCCCAGCGGCAGGATCAGGCCGGTGTCTTCGGCCACCGGGATGAAATCGGCCGGGAATATCAGGCCGCGCTGCGGGTGCTGCCAGCGCACCAGGGCTTCCACGCCGGTGATCACGCCCACGCGGTCCACCTGCGGCTGGTAGTGCACCACGAATTGCTGCTCGTTCAGCGCCACGCGCAGGTCGGAGCTCACCGTGGCGTTGGCGCTCACCGTGGCCGCCATGTTGGGGTCGAAGAAACACAGCGTGTTGCGGCCCAGCGACTTGGCCTGGTACATGGCCAGGTCGGCCTGTTTGAGCAGTTCGCCCACGTCGCTCTGCTGGCCATTGAACGAGGTCACACCAATGCTGGGCGTGGCGAAGTGCTGGTGGCCGGTGAGCTGGAAGGGCTCGCGCAGCGTGTTGAGCACCTTTTCGGCCAGGGCGGTGGCCTTGAAGGCGGCGGCGTCCGGGTCGGTGCTCAGGTCGTCGACCATCACCACGAATTCGTCGCCGCCCAGGCGCGCGACCATGTCGGTCTTGCGCACGCTCTTGGTCAGGCGCGCGGCCACCTTCTGCAACAGCTGGTCGCCCATGTGGTGGCCCAGCGTGTCGTTGAGGATCTTGAAGTTGTCCAGGTCGATGAACATCAGCGCACCGTGCTGGCCCGAGCGCGCGCTCGCCGCCAGGGCCTGCTGCAGCCGGTCCAGCAGCAGCTGGCGGTTGGGCAGGTCGGTCAGCGCGTCGTAGAACGCCAGGTGGCGGATCATGTCCTCGGCGGTCTTGCGCTGCGTGATGTCGCGCCCCACCGCCACCCAGTGCGTCACCTCCTCGGCGGTGGCCTGCACCGACACCACCTCGAGCTCCACCCAGAACATGGCGCCGTTCTTGCGGCGCACCATCAGTTCGGTGCGCGCCTGCTGCGTCTGCTGCAGTCCTTGCGCGAGTTCGCGCAGCTTGGGGATGGCCGGGTCGAGTTCGAGCAGCATGCGCGGCGTCTGCCCCAGCACCTCGGCGCGGCTGTAGCCGGTGTGCTGCTCGAAGGCGTCGTTCACGAACACGATGCGCGGCTCCTGGTCGTCGCTGCCCGCGCCGGTCTCGGCGATCACCACGATGTCGTTGAGCCGGGACACGCTGGTCTCCAGCAGCATCAGCTGTTCCTGCGAACGCCGCCGTTCGGTGACGTCTCGGAAGTAGACCGCCAGGCCTTCTGCGAACGGGTAGGCCCGCACCTCCAGCCATTTGCCCAGCGTGGGGAAGAAGTCTTCCAGTTCCACGCGGCGGTTGGTGTTGAGCGATTTCGTGAGCTGGTCTTTCAGGCGTTGCGAGAGCCCGGCGCTGAAACCTTGCCAGACCTCCAGCCCCAGCAGATCGGCGGTGGTCTTCTGCAGCAGCCGTTCGCTTTCCTGGTTGAGGTAGGTGAAGCAGCACTGCCGGTCCAGCGTGACGAAAGCTTCCGTGATGCTGGCCAGGGTGGTGGTCAGGCGCATCGCCAGGCGCAGTGTGTCCTGCTGGGCCTGCTTCTGCGCCGAAATGTCCTGGATGGCGCCCTGGATGCGCACGATCTGGCCGTTGGCGCGCCGCACGGCGGTGCCCACGGTGCGCACCCACTTGGGCGCACCGCCTTCGACCATCACCTGGATCTCCTCGTCGAAGCCTTCGCCGTACTGCGCGCAGCGCTCCAGGCGCTGGCGGATGCCGTTGCGCCACTCGGGGGAGTAGCGCTGCACCATGTCCTCGAGGTTGCGCACCTGCCGGTGATTGGTCAGTCCGAGAATGGTGGCGAACTCGTCCGAGTGCACCACTTCGCGGGTGGAGAGTTGCAACGACCAGCTGCCCGCGCCGGCCGTGTGCTCGGTCAGGTTGAGCCGGCTTTCGCTTTCGCGCAGCACGTTGGCGTTGTACTGCTCGCTCTGTTCGCAGCGGCGTGCCAGCGCCAGCACATCGGCCGCATGTTGCGACAGCAACTGCAGCAGGGGCGTGCCGATGGCCGGCTGCTCGCGCGGGCCGGGGTCGAGCAGCAGCAGGCCGGACTGTCCCACCGCATCGAACACCGGCAGCCAATGTCCGTGGCGCCAAGGGCTGGCGGCCTCGGGCAGCCAGCGCTCCACATCGGCGCGCTCGCGCAGCAGCGCGGTGCAGGCCTCCAGGACCCTGGCCGCCTGATCCGGGTCGAGCCCGTGCGAGCCCAGAACTTCGGGCGGCGCGTGGGACAGGTCCACCAGCAGCGCCGCGCCCGTGCCCGCGAGCTGCGTGGCCATCTGGGCCAGGCGATCCAGCTCACCGCGCTGGTGAGGCACGGTCCAGGCGCCGGTGCGCTCCATCGCGGTGTCGGCGACCAAGGGGGGGCGGTTGTCGGATCCAGGGCGCATGGGAAGGGGTTTCGGTGGTCGAGGGTGCAGCATACAGACCGTCTGTCATCTGCCGCACACATGGCGGGCGTAAGGTGGAGCCAGGCGCGTGAACTTCCGCACGACCTCCCCAAATGTGGGGAAATTTTGTAACATAAATGTTAGATTTTGTTGCTTATGTTCTAACATGGCCCCCATCGCCGATGCCAAGCCTCCGTTTTCACAACACTTTCGCGCCACCGCATCGCCACCACCGCCGATTTGAACTTTGAGGGAGTTGATTGTGAGCACACTCGCAGAACTCAGGCAATACAGCGACGTCTCCAGCCTGAAATCCGCACTGCACCAGCTGTGCAGTGAGTTCGGGCGCATCACGCGGCTCGACATCCTGACCGCCATGCACGAAGGCACCAAGCAGGCCATCTGCTTCCTGCGCATGGAGCGTCCCGAGCAGGAGCAGGTGCTCATGAAAAGCCTGGGCGTGGGCCGCTTCGGGGGCGAAGTTGTCTTTGTGTTGAACCTCAACGTGCCCGTGACGGCCGAGGACGGTCCTTCGTCCCAGTGGGCCGACTCCGACATCTATTGAGAGCACCCCCCGCGTCGCCTTCGGC
>JAGKSX010000153.1 GCA_018993155.1 Hydrogenophaga sp. | reverse complement strand
GGCTGCGGCAAGAGCACGTTGCTCAAGATGATCGCCGGGCTGCTCGAACCCACCAGCGGCAGCCTCAAGCTGTGGGGTCAGGGCGTCAATCAGCTGGAGAAGTCGGGGCACCGCCTGGCCTTCGTGTTCCAGTCGCCCACGCTGATGCCCTGGGCCAGCGTGCAGACCAATGTGCGCCTGCCGCTGGACCTGGCCGGTGTGCCGCGCGCCGAGGCCGACGCCCGCGTGGCCGACGCGCTCGCCCTGGTGGGCTTGTCCAAGTTCGCCAAGGCCTTGCCGCGCGCCCTCTCCGGCGGCATGCAGATGCGCGTGTCGATCGCGCGCGGCCTGGTGGTCGAGCCCACGCTGCTGCTCATGGACGAGCCCTTCGGCGCCCTGGACGAAATCACCCGCCACAAGCTCGACGCCGACCTGCTCGAACTCTGGCAGAAGAAAAACCTCAGCGTCGTCTTCGTCACCCACTCGATCCACGAGGCGGTGTTCCTCTCCAGCCGCGTCGTCATGATGGCCGCGCGCCCGGGCCGCATCGTGGAGGAATTCCAGATCGACCAGCCGTACCCGCGCACGCCGGACTTCATGGTCTCCACCGAATTCAGCCATTACGCGAAGCAATTGCAGGACAGCCTGCTGCGCGCCAGCCGCGACACGACCGAGAACGCACACGCATGAACCCGACGCCCAATACCCCCTTCCTGAAGCAGCCCCGCGTGCAGCGCGTGCTGTACCCGGCCCTGGTCGCCATCGCGCTGGTGGCGCTCTGGCACGGCCTGGTGGTCGGCCTGGAACTGCCGCCTTACCTCGTGCCCTCGCCCGGCCTGATGATGGAGACGCTGATCAAGGACTGGTCCACGCTCTTCAACTCGCTGCTGATCACCATGAAGATCACCGTGCTGTCCTTCGTGGTGGCCGTGGTGATCGGCGTGCTGATCTCCTTCCTGTTCGTGCAGAGCCGGCTGATCGAGACCGCACTGTTCCCCTACGCCGTGCTGCTGCAGGTCACGCCCATCGTGGCCATCGCCCCCCTGATCATCATCTGGGTCAAGCAGCCCACCGCCTCGCTGGTGGTGTGCGCGGCGCTGGTCGCGCTGTTCCCCATCATCTCCAATACCACCCTGGGCCTGCGCAGCGTCGACCCCGACCTGCAGAGCTACTTCAAGATGAACCGCGCCACGCGCGGCCAGATCCTGTGGCGCCTGCGCATTCCCAGCGCCCTGCCCTACTTCTTCGGCGGCCTGCGCATCTCCTCGGGCCTGGCGCTGATCGGTGCCGTGGTGGCCGAGTTCGTGGCCGGCACCGGCGGCACCAACACCGGCCTGGCCTACCAGATCCTCATGGCCGGCTACCAGCTCGACATCCCGCGCATGTTCGCCGCGCTGCTGCTGATCTCGCTCGCCGGCGTGTTCCTGTTCGTGCTCATGGCCTGGCTGACCAAGGTGTCGCTCGGCTCCTGGCACGCCAGCGAAATCGCGCAGGACTGAACCGCATCGAAACAAGACCACACGCCATGACCGTTTCCAGCACCTCCATCGAACGAATCCAGCAGGAACTGCCCGGCCTGGACTGGATCACCGATCCCCTCAAGATCGGCCGCCTCTCGCAGGACTTCTCCTGGTTCAGCCCGGTACTCAAGCGCCAGCTGCTGGGCAAGCGCGCCGACATCGTCGTCAAGCCCCGCACCGAGGACGAGATCCGCCAGGTGGCCTCGGCCTGCGCGCGCCATCGCATCCCGCTCACCGTGCGCGGCAGTGGCACCGGCAACTACGGCCAGTCCACCCCGCTGCACGGCGGCGTGATCCTCGACATGAGCGGCTACAACGCCTTCCTGTGGTCGCGCCCCGGTGTGGGCCGCGCGCAGGCCGGCATCCGCCTGGCCGAGTTCGACAACGCCGCGCGCCCCACCGGCTGGGAGCTGCGCTGCATCCCCTCGACCTTCCGCAGTGCCTCGCTCGGCGGCCTGTTCAGCGGTGGCTTCGGCGGCGTGGGCTCGATCAACTACGGCCCGATCGGCGCGGCCGGCAACATCCTCGGCATCCGCGCGATGAGCATCGAGGCCGAGCCGCAGGTGGTGGAACTGCGCGGCCCCGAAGCCCTGCTGATGCACCACCTCTGGGGCACCAACGGTCTGGTGCTGGAAGTGGAGATGGCGCTGGCGCCCGCCCACGACTGGATGGAGATGATCGTCACCTTCGACGACGCGGACCGCGCGCTGGACTTCGGCAACGCGCTGGCGCACGCGCCCGGCATCGTGAAGAAGAACATCGCCCTGCTGGCCGACCCCATCCCCGCCTACATGGCGCCGCTGGCCGAATACCTGCCCAAGGGCTGCCACGCCGCGCTGCTGCTGGTGGCCGAGTTCTCGGAAGCCGCGGCCCTGCAGGTCATCACCGCCCACGGCGGCCAGGTCACCTACCGCCGCACGGCCGACGAGGTGAAAGCCCAGCACCACACACTGGCCGAGTACTGCTGGAACCACACCACGCTCAACGCCTTGAAAGTGGACAAGGGCCTGACCTACCTGCAGACCACGTTCACGCCAGGCAAGCACCTGGACCAGGTGCGGCGCATCCGTGAGCTGTTCGGCGACGAGGTGCTGATGCACGTCGAATTCCTGCGCAGCATGGACGGCTTCACCACCTGCACCTCGCTGCCGCTGGTGCGCTTCACGACCGAAGAGCGCCTCAACGAGATCATCCAGATCTTCCGCGACAACGGCATCCGCGTGAACAACCCGCACACCTTCATCATCGAGGAAGGCAAGGTCGGCGGCGACCTGCCGCAGAACGTCATCGACATGAAAAAGCGCTTCGACCCGGCCGGTCTTCTCAACCCGGGGAAGATGCGCGCCTGGGGCCTGCCCGACTGAACCCACCCAACCGTCACCTGGAGACCCGCATGAGCACAGGCAAACCCATGGCCCATTACGCCGCCGCCCGACGCGTGGGCGATTTCGTGTTCATGAGCGGCGTCGTGGCCGTTGACCCGGCCGAGCAGCGCACGGTGAGCCGCTACGAGGACATCCCGACCAAGGCGCTGGCCTCCTTGCGCAAGCTGGGTTTTGTCACCGGCCAGATGTCGGTCGACGTGTTCGAGGCCCCGATCGTGTCGCAGAGCTGGTTCGTGCTGGACCGCATCCGCCAGCTCGCCGAGGAGCACGGTGGAAAGATGTCCGACGTGGTCAAGCTGGTGCAGTACTTCCGCGAGCTGTCCCACTACGCGCCCTACAACCGCGTGCGGGGCCTGTTCTACCCGGGCGAACCGCCGGTGAGCACGGTGGTGGAGGTCTCGCGCTTCCTGCCGGGCGACGAGGTGCTCATCGAGGTGGAAGCGACGATGTACCTGCCGCCTCGCTGAGGCTAGCGCCGGCTCAGCAGGCGCGGCACATTCACCACCACCCGCACGTCGCCCGGCGGGAGGCTGGCCTTGATCTCGTGGGCCGGGTCCTGCGTGTCGCGCCAGGTCGGCTCGCCCAGCGGCATGCCCTGGCGCCCGACGATGGCGAACACCTGCGGCGCATTCGCCTTGGCGCCGCGCCGCGTCACCACGGCCACCTCGCCACTGGCCAGGCGCACATAGCTGCCCGGCGGGTAGAACCCGATGTGTTTGACGAACAAGGCACCCAGCGCGTCGGGCTGCTGATCGGGACCCAGGTACAACTCTCGTGCCACCTGCTGCGACAGCAGGCCGCCCCGGCCCTGGCGCGGGCTGATGCAGGCCACGTACACGTCGGCCATCTGCAGCAATCGCTGCGCGAGATCGCCCACCGGTCTGCCGGCCGGGTAACCGCTGCCATCGGGCCGCTCGTGCTGCTCTTCCACCAGGCGCAGCCACAGCGCGTCCGCCACGCCCAGTTCGCGCAACATAGCCGCGCTGCGCAAGGGGTGCTCACGCACCGTCTGGCGCTGGGCATCGGTCAGGGGACCGGTCTGGCGGGCCATCGCGTCGTGCGTGCGCGTCATGCCCATGTTCATGGTCAGCGCGGCGCGGAACAGTGTGGCCTGCTCGGCGGGCGACACCCCCGTGGAGGGGGACACCAGCGCACACAGACCCGCGGAAAGCAGCGCGTGCGTCGCGCTGTAGCCCATGCGGGCATCGAAGAGCAATTGCACCAGCACCAGCAGGCAGTCGTCCGGCGCCGCGTGCCACAGGCGCTGCGCACGCGCGGCCAGCCGCTCGAGCTTGTCGTTGAACTGGGTGGCGGCCGAGCCCTGGTGCAACAGGCTGTTGAGCGACGCGTGCAGGTCGGCCCAGAGCTCCACCGGTCCGGCCTCCTCGCGCGCTTCAATGTGGGGCACCTCCACCGCGTGGCTCACACCCGCGATGCGGTTGAGCGGCGCGTTGTCTCGCACCATGCGGTCCAGTTCGGTGGTGTAGCTGTACGACCAGGCGCGCCAGTCGGCCTCCAGCACCACGGGCGAGTGCAGCATCAGCAGCCCCCGGTGCTGCTCCGAGGTGATCGCTTCGCCCTTGCGCAGCAACAGCACGCCCTTCGGGTCCCACACATTCACGGGAACCGGTTGCTGCAGGGCGATGGCGTCCAGAGGAAGCGACTTGTACATTCCGGTGAATCTACGCCTCGCCCAGGCGACCAAAGCGGGGAATAAACGCCGAAAAGCCCGCAAGTTCGGGCGCTCGCCAGGGGCGCCGGCGCGCCGTGGCCCTCAGCGCCGCAGACCGGCCAGGACGAATTCAACGACATGCCGACGCCGCTCGGCCACCGCCTCCGGCGTTGAAAAATCCATGTCGAACACCGCGCTCAGGGTGTGGTTGTTCGAGAAGAACAGGAAGATGAGCGAGGTCATCGAGATGTAGAACTGATGGGGATCCACGCCCGAGCGGAACAGGCCCGCGCGCTCGCCCCGCTCCAGCATGGCCGCGACCTTCTCGATAAGGGGCGTGTACAGCGCGCGCAGCTTGGTGGATTGCTGGATGTGGCGCCCGTTGTGCATGTTCTCGTCGGACAGCAGCCGGATGAGCTCCTGGTGTTTCTGCACATGGTCGAAGGTGCTCAAGACCAGATGCTCAACCGCCTCGACGGGCCC
>JAGKSX010000004.1 GCA_018993155.1 Hydrogenophaga sp. | reverse complement strand
TATCGAACTCGGACGCGAAGTCCTGGCGATATGGAAAACCCTTTCTGATCGCCGCCTCTTTCTCAACCCCAACCCAAGGAAAACCATGTCCCTGATCAATACCACCGTCCAGCCTTTCAAGACCACGGCCTTTCTGAACGGCAAGTTCATCGACGTCAGCGACGAGACGCTGAAGGGCAAGTGGTCGGTGCTGATCTTCATGCCCGCTGCCTTCACCTTCAACTGCCCCACCGAAGTGGAAGACGCGGCCGAGAACTACGCCGAATTCCAGAAGGCCGGTGCCGAGGTCTACATCGTCACGACCGACACGCACTTCTCGCACAAGGTGTGGCATGAAACCTCGCCCGCCGTGGGCAAGGCCAAGTTCCCGCTGGTGGGCGACCCGACCCACGTGCTGACCAACGCTTTCGGCGTGCACATCCCCGAAGAAGGCCTGGCGCTGCGCGGCACCTTCATCATCAACCCCGAAGGCACGATCAAGACCGCCGAGATCCACTCCAACGAGATCGCCCGTGACGTGAAGGAAACGCTGCGCAAGCTCAAGGCCGCCCAGTACACCGCCGCCCACCCCGGCGAAGTGTGCCCGGCCAAGTGGAACGAAGGCGCCAAGACCATCGCTCCTTCGCTGGACCTGGTCGGCAAGATCTGATCCATCGTTTGATGTTCCGAGATGAGGCCCGGCCTCACCGGTTGCACATCGAAGAACCCGCGGGCCCAGAAGGCCCGTCGGGTGAACCCCTGGCCGCCTTTCAATCCCTGAGGAGGCCGGTTCTCAAAGTCGCTTAGATAAAGGAAACACAACATGTTGGACGACACCCTCAAGGCTCAACTCGGCGCTTACCTGGAGCGCGTGACACAACCTTTCGAGATCGTCGCTTCCTTGAGCGACTCTGAGAGCTCCCGCGAAATGCTTGATCTGCTGCAGACCATCCAGGCGCTGCGCAGCGACAAGATCACCCTGAAGACCGACGGCCAGGACGCGCGCCGGCCTTCGTTCACCCTGCAGCGCGCCGGCAGCGACACCTCGCTGCGCTTCGCCGGGCTGCCGCTGGGCCACGAGTTCACCTCGCTGGTGCTGGCCCTGCTGTGGACCGGCGGCCACCCGCCCAAGGTCGAGCAGGACGTGCTCGAACAGATCCAGGCGCTGGATGGTGACTTCAATTTCGAGGTCTACATGTCCCTGACCTGCCACAACTGCCCGGACGTGGTGCAGGCACTGAGCCTGATGGCGATCCAGAACCCGAAGATCAAGACCACGGTCATCGAAGGCGGTGCCTTCCAGGACGAGGTGACGGCGCGCGAGATCATGGCCGTGCCCATCGTGTTCCTCAACGGCCAGGTGTTCGGTTCGGGCCGCATGACGGTGGAAGAGATCGTCGGCAAGCTCGACGTGAACGCCGATGCGCGCGAAGCCGCGAAGCTCAACGCCAAGGACCCGTTCGACGTGCTGATCGTCGGCGGCGGCCCGGCCGGTGCCGCGGCGGCGGTGTACGCCGCCCGCAAGGGCATTCGAGTGGGCGTGGCGGCCGAGCGTTTCGGTGGGCAGGTCAACGACACGATGGCGATCGAGAACTACATCAGCGTGCTCGAGACCGACGGCCCGAAGTTCGCCGCCGCGCTCGAAGCGCAGGTGCGCCACTACGACGTGGACATCATGAACCTGCAGCGCGCCGACAAGCTGATCCCGGCGAGCGAACCCAACGGCCTGGTCCAGGTGCAGATGGCCAACGGCGCGACCTTGAGCGCGCGCAGCGTGATCCTCTCCACCGGTGCCCGCTGGCGCAATGTGAACGTGCCCGGCGAGGCCGAGTACCGCAACAAGGGCGTGGCTTACTGCCCGCACTGTGACGGTCCGCTGTTCAAGGGCAAGCGCGTGTCGGTGATCGGTGGCGGCAACTCGGGTGTCGAGGCCGCGATCGACCTGGCCGGCATCGTGCAGCACGTGACGCTGATCGAGTTCGCCGATGCGCTCAAGGCCGATGCCGTGCTGGTGAGCAAGCTCAAGAGCCTGCGCAATGTGGACATCCACGTGAATGCGCAGACGACCGAGATCACCGGCGCCGACGGCAAGGTGAATGGCCTGAGCTACAAGGACCGCGCGAGCGGCGACGTGAAGCACGTCGAACTCGAAGGCGTGTTTGTGCAGATCGGCCTGGTGCCCAACACCGAATTCCTGAAGGGCACGGTGGAGCTGAGCCGCTTCGGTGAGATCGTGGTGGACGCCAAGGGCCACACCAACGTGCCAGGCGTGTTCGCGGCGGGCGACTGCACCACGGTGCCGTACAAGCAGATCGTGATCGCGGCCGGCGCCGGTTCCACCGCCGCGCTTAGCGCCTTCGATCACCTGATCCGCCAGCCGGTGGCGGCGCCGGCCGAGGCCGTCGCGGCCTGAGGCTTGTCAGGCCCGGGCGCCGCGAGGCCCCGGGCCGGTTCGCCGTTTCAGTGGGCGGCCGCTGCTGCGGCGCCGATCCCGGTTTCCGACCGCACCTGCTGGGCCAGGAAGCCGGCCCGGTCCACCCGTGCGCGCTGGCTCTTGTCCAGCACCGAGAACAGCCAGATGCCCACGAAGCCGATGGCCATCGAGAACAGCGCGGGCGAGGTGTAGGGGAACAACGCCGAGCCCTTGGGGTTGCCCAGGGTCGCTTCCCAGACCGAGGGCGAGACCACGGTGAGCGCCACCGAGGACACCAGGCCGAGGAAGCCGCCGATCACCGCGCCCTTGGTGGTGCAGTCTTTCCACAGCACGCTCATGAAGAGCACGGGGAAGTTGGCCGAGGCCGCGATGGCGAAGGCCAGCGAGACCATGAAGGCGATGTTCTGTTTTTCGAAAGCGATGCCCAGCACCACCGCGACGACACCCAGGCAGAGCGTGGTGATCTTGGACACGCGCAGCTCGGCGGCCGAATCGGCCTTGCCTTTCTTCAGCACCGTGGCATAGAGGTCGTGCGACACGGCCGAAGCACCCGAAAGCGTGAGGCCGGCCACCACGGCCAGGATGGTGGCGAAGGCCACGGCCGAGATGAAACCCAGGAACACGTTGCCACCCACGGCGCTGGCCAGGTGCACGGCCGCCATGTTGTTGCCGCCGAGCAGGCCGCCCTTGGCATCGAGGAACTGCGGGTTGGTCAGCACGAAGGTGATGGCGCCGAAGCCGATGATGAAGGTCAGCAGGTAGAAGTAGCCGATCCAGCCGGTGGCCCACATCACGGACTTGCGGGCTTCCTTGGCGCTGGGCACAGTGAAGAAGCGCATCAGGATGTGGGGCAGGCCGGCGGTGCCGAACATCAGCGCCATGCCGAAGCTGATGGCCGAGATCGGGTCCTTGACGAAGTTGCCCGGGCCCATGATGGACTGCCCGATGGATGCCGCGGCCTCGGCGACCTTGCCGTCCTTGAGCGCGAGATCGGTCTTGATCCTCACCGCCCCGGCGAACATGGCCTCGGGGCTGAAGCCGAAGTGCAGCAGCACCATGAAGGCCATGAAGGACGCGCCGCCGAGCAGCAGGCAGGCCTTGATGATCTGCACCCAGGTGGTGGCGGTCATGCCGCCGAAGAGCACGTAGACCATCATCAGCGCGCCCACGATCACCACGGCGACCCAGTACTCCAGGCCGAACAGCAGCTTGATCAGCTGCCCCGCGCCCACCATCTGCGCGATCAGGTAGAACGCGACCACCACCAGCGTGCCCGAGGCCGCGAAGATGCGGATGGGAGCCTGCTGGAAGCGGAACGCGGCCACGTCGGCGAAGGTGAACTTGCCCAGGTTGCGCAGGCGCTCGGCCATCAGGAAGGTGATGACGGGCCAGCCCACGAGGAAGCCGATGGAGTAGATCAAGCCGTCGAAGCCGGAGGCCATCACCGCCGCCGAGATGCCCAGGAAGGAGGCGGCCGACATGTAGTCGCCCGCGATGGCAAGGCCGTTCTGGAAGCCGGTGATGCCGCCACCGGCGGTGTAGAAGTCCGACGCGGAGCGGGTCTTGGCGGCGGCCCATTTGGTGATGTACAGCGTGCCCAGCACGAAGAGGCCGAACATGCCGATGGCCGTCCAGTTGGTGGCCTGCTTGTCGGCCTGGCCGAGATCGGCACCGGCGGCCCAGGCCGCGACGGACACGCTGGCCAGGGCCAGCAGGGTGAGCACGCGCCTCATTTCTGCACCGCCTTGACCACGGCGGCCGACAGCTCGTCGAACTCGGTGTTGGCGCGCCTGACGTAGACCGCGGTGATGACGATCGTGAAGACGATGACACCGAAGCCCAGCGGGATGCCGACGGTCATGACGCCGTCGCCCGTGAGTTGCGACAGCAAGGCCTTGTCAAAGGCGACCAGCAGGATGAAGCCGTAGTAGACGGCCATCATCGCCAGCGTGAGCCACCAGCCGAAGCGCGATCGTTTGGCCTTGAGTTGAAGGTAAGCGGGGTTGCTCGCGATCTGTTGAACCAGACTCTCGTCCATGCATGTCTCTCGGGTTGATTTCGGGTGACATGGAGCGTAGGACGTGGCACTTACGGAGCACTGACCCCTGGCTGACGCGGGGCTGACCCGCGCCTTGTTCCTGGCTTACTTCGGCTGTTCGGCCGGCGCGGGTGCGGCGGGCGCGGCAGGTGCCGCTGCCGGTGCTGCAGGAGCGGCCTGTTCGGTGTGCGGCGCATCCATGCCGTGCTTCTCGCCACCCATGTCGATGTCGCCACCTTTCATGAGCGCGAACAGGCTGATGGCGGCGAAGATGGCGAAGGCGATGAAGATCTTGATCATGTCTCGTGTACTGGTTGGCGTCTGCCGCGAGGGGCAGGGGAGGGCGGGAACGGGCAAGGCCCGTCGGCCCATTTTTCGGGCACTGGCTGACGTCTTTCTGACAGCGCCCGCGCCGGGCCCTCAGTACTCCAGGCGCTCGGGCCGGATCTCCTGCAGGATGGTGGTGGCGATTTCCTCGATCGACTTCGTGGTGGTCGAGAGCCAGCGGATGCCTTCGCGGCGCATCATGGCCTCGGCCTCGGCCACTTCCATGCGGCAGTTGTCGAGTTGCGCGTAGCGCGAGTTGGGCCGGCGCTCGTTGCGGATCTCGCTCAGCCGCTCGGGCGCGATCGTCAGACCGAAGATTTTCTTGCGGTGCGGCACCAGGGCAGGGGGCAGCTGGCGGCGCTCGAAGTCTTCCGGGATCAGCGGGTAGTTCGACGCCTTCAGGCCGTACTGCATCGCCAGGTAGAGCGAGGTCGGCGTCTTGCCGCTGCGGCTCACGCCGACCAGGATCACGTCCGAGCCCTCCAGGTCCTTGTGGCTCTGGCCGTCGTCATGGGCCAGCGAGAAATTGATGGCTTCGATGCGGTCGTGGTAGGCCTGGCTCTTGGAGGCGTCCGAGAAACGGCCCACGCGGTGGTTGGACTTGATGCCGAGTTCGTGTTCCAGGGGGGCGACGAAAGTGCCGAACATGTCCAGCAGCACCCCTTTGCACTGGGTGCGGAACACCGACAGCACGTCCATGTCGACCACCGTCGTGAACACCAGCGGGCGCTTGCCTTCGACGTCGGCGACATGGTTGATCTGGCGCACCGCCTGGTGCGCCTTGTCCACGCTGTCCAGGAAAGGCAGCCGGACCCGGCGCATGGTGGCCTCGAACTGGTTCAGGATAGCGTTGCCGAAGGTTTCGGCCGTGATGCCGGTGCCGTCCGAGATGAAGAAGACCGTTCGATTGGGCATGTGGGCCGCGTCCTTACAATGCTGGGTGTTGTGTCTGCGCCAGCCATTATCCTGCCGCAGGCGCCCCCGTATCTGCTTCCCTGCCCGGCGTCGGACCCACAACAGAACAACAGGTCGCCCCGCTGGCGCTTGGAACCCCGGTTTTTCAACCTTAGGAGCTTTCCCATGTCCCAGCTGTTTGGAGCGACCGATCTGGTCGTGCCGTTCGAAAAACTGCGAATGAGCGATGTCGAGTCCGTCGGCGGCAAAAATGCCAGCCTCGGCGAGATGATTTCGCAATTGCCCACCGGCGTGAAGGTGCCGACCGGTTTTGCCACCACGGCGCACGCCTTCCGCGAATTCCTCAAGCACGACGGCCTGACCGAGCGCATCAACGCCCGGCTGGACCAGTTGGACACCGAAGACGTGCGGGCCCTGGCCCAGGCCGGTGCCGAGATTCGCGCCATGGTCGAAAACCAGCCGTTCCCGGCCGACCTGGAAAAAGCGATCCGCGACGCCTTCGTGACCCTGAGCGCCGGCAACGCCAAGGCCTCGTTCGCGGTGCGCTCCTCGGCCACGGCCGAAGACCTGCCCGACGCCTCGTTCGCCGGCCAGCAGGAAACCTTCCTCAACGTGGTGGGCATCGAAGAGGTGCTGCACAAGATGAAGGAGGTGTTCGCCTCCCTCTACAACGACCGCGCCATCAGCTACCGCGTGCACAAGGGCTTCGCCCATGCCGACGTGGCGCTCTCCGCCGGCGTGCAGCGCATGGTGCGCTCCGACACCGGCGCGGCCGGCGTCATGTTTACCATCGACACCGAGAGCGGCTTTGAGGACGTGGTCTTCATCACCTCCAGCTACGGCCTGGGCGAAACGGTGGTGCAGGGCGCGGTGAACCCGGACGAGTTCTACGTGCACAAGCCCATGCTCAAGGCGGGCAAGCGCGCGCTGATCCGCCGCAACCTGGGCTCCAAGCTGATCCAGATGGTGTTCAGCACGCCCGAGGAAAAGGCCGCCAGCGGCAAGCTGGTGAAGACCATCGATGTGCCGGTGGAACAGCGCAACCGCTACAGCCTGTCCGATGCCGACGTCGAGCAGCTGGCGAAATACGCGCTGGTGATCGAGCAACACTATGGCCGCCCGATGGACATCGAGTGGGGCAAGGACGGCACCGACGGTCAGATCTACATCCTGCAGGCCCGGCCCGAGACGGTGAAGAGCCAGAGCGCCGGCAAGACCGAGGTGCGCTACAAGCTCAAAGGCAAGGGCGCCGTGCTGGCCAGCGGCCGTGCGATCGGCCAGAAGGTGGGCACCGGCCCCGTGCGCCTGGTGCACAACATCAGCGAGATGGACAAGGTGCAGCCCGGCGACGTGCTGGTGACCGACATGACCGACCCGAACTGGGAACCGGTGATGAAGCGCGCCAGCGCCATCGTGACCAACCGGGGCGGGCGCACCTGCCACGCCGCCATCATCGCGCGCGAGCTGGGCATCCCGGCCGTGGTGGGCTGCGGCGACGCGACCGACCTGCTCAAGGACGGCACGCTGGTCACGGTGAGCTGCGCCGAAGGCGACACCGGCAACATCTACGACGGCCTTCTCGAGACCGAGATCACCGAAGTGCAGCGCGGTGACATGCCGGCGCTGGACGTGAAGATCATGATGAACGTGGGCAATCCGCAGCTGGCCTTCGACTTCGCCCAGATTCCCAATGGCGGCGTGGGCCTGGCGCGACTGGAGTTCATCATCAACAACAACATCGGCGTGCACCCCAAGGCCATCCTCGACTACCCGAACGTCGACGCCGACCTGAAGAAGGCGGTGGAGTCCGTGGCCCGCGGCCACGCCTCGCCGCGCGCGTTCTACGTCGACAAGGTGGCCGAAGGCGTGGCCACGATCGCGGCGGCCTTCTGGCCCAAGCCCGTCATCGTTCGCCTGTCCGACTTCAAGAGCAACGAGTACCGCAAGCTGGTGGGCGGCTCGCGCTACGAACCCGAGGAAGAGAACCCGATGCTGGGCTTCCGCGGTGCGGCGCGCTACGTCAGCCACGAGTTCCGCGAAGCCTTCGCCATGGAGTGCGAGGCGCTCAAGCGCGTGCGCGAGGACATGGGTCTGACCAACGTGCAGGTGATGGTGCCCTTCGTGCGCACCCTGGCCCAGGCCGAGCGCGTGACCGGGCTGCTGGCCGAAAAGGGCCTGGCGCGCGGCGTGAACGACCTCAAGGTCATCATGATGTGCGAGATCCCCAGCAACGCGGTGCTGGCCAAGCAGTTTCTGCAGTTCTTCGACGGCTTCTCGATCGGCTCCAACGACCTGACGCAGCTCACGCTGGGTCTGGACCGCGACTCGGGCCTGGAGCTGCTGGCGCACGACTTCGACGAGCGCGATCCGGCCGTCAAGGCCATGCTGACCATGGCCATCGGCGCCTGCAAGGCCGAAGGCAAGTACGTGGGCATCTGCGGCCAGGGCCCCAGCGACCACCCCGATTTCGCCGAGTGGCTGCGCGACGAGGGCATCAGCTCGATCTCGCTCAACCCGGACAGCGTGATCGACACCTGGAAGCAGCTGGCCAAGGAGTGATCGCCTCGCTGCTGCGAGCAAATACCTAGGCGGCGCGAGCCGCCCGGGTGCGATGATCCGCTGATGTCCGAGCGCCCCACGACCGACGAACACGACCGCCGCGCCCTGGCGCTCAAGGCGGTGCTGTTGTCGGTCATGGTGCTGGCCTCGTTCGGCGTCTGCTTCTTCGCGCGCGAACTCAGCGTCGTCGTCATGGGCTGGCCGTTGCACTTCTGGATGGCGGCTCAGGGCGCGGTCCTGGTGTTCATCATCGTCGTGGTCGTCTACGCCAGTGTCATGAGCCGCCTGGAGGCCCAGGAGGCGCGCAACGGGGCGGGCGAGGCCGGTGATGACTGACGGCCCGGGCTACGCGGCCTACCAGCGCCGGCTGCACCGCATCCTGGCGTTCTACGTCCTGGCGCTGATCGCCTTCCTGCTGTTGATGGCGTGGGCCGAGCAGAGCGGCCTGTCCCGGCGTTGGCTGGGCCCCATCTTCCTGTTCTCCACGGTGATGATGTACGGCGGCATCGGCATCTACGGCCGCACCGCCGACCCCGAGGAGTACTACGTGGCGGGGCGGCGCATTCCGCCCGTCTACAACGGCATGGCCGCCGCCGCCGACTGGATGAGCGCGGCCTCCTTCATCAGCCTCGCGGGTGGGTTGTACCTGCAAGGCTTCGGCGGCACCGAGACGCAGGCCGGCGGGCTGGCCTATGTGCTGGGCTGGACCGGAGGCTTCTGCCTCGTGGCGCTGCTCATCGCGCCCCATCTGCGCAAGCTCAACCTGTACACGGTGCCGGACTACTTCAAGGAACGTTTCGGCGGGCGCTGGCCCCGGCGCATCGCGGCGTTTTCGGCCGTGCTGTGCTCCTTCACCTACGTGGTCGCGCAGATCTACGGCATCGGCCTGGTGGCCTCGCGACTGACCGGCGTGCAGTTCGAGATCGGGATCATGCTGGGCCTGGGTGGGGTGGTGCTGTGCTCGTTCCTGGGTGGCATGCGGGCCATCACCTGGACCCAGGTGGCGCAGTACATCATCCTGCTGCTCGCTTTCCTTATCCCGGTGTCCTGGCTGGCCTACAAGCAACTGGGCAACCCGCTGGCGCCGCTGGTGTACGGCGAGCAACTCGAGAAGATCGCCCAGCTCGAGCACGATCTGATGGCCTCGCCGGCCGAGAAGCAGGTGCAGGACGAGTTCGCGCGGCGCGCGCGCGAGTACGCGGTGTGGCTGCAGGACGTGGAGGGCACGCTCAAGCGCGAGCGGGTCGCCAAGCAGGAGCGCGTCCGCGCGCTCAAGTCCCAGAACGCCGACATGGAGCTGGTGGTCGCGGCCACGCGCGAACTGGCGGCCTTGCCTCCTGACGTGGCGACGGCGCGGGAACGGTGGACGCGTGCCATGCAGGAAAGCGAGGAGCGGTCCCGGCCACTGGGTGGGCTCATGCCGCACAGCCAGGCCTTCGCAGGCGATCCGGACGGCACGCCGGCCGAGCGCGAGACCTTCCAGTCCTCGCGCGCGAACTTCCTGGCCCTCATGTTCTGCCTGATGGTGGGCACGGCGGGGCTGCCGCATTTGCTCACGCGCTACTACACCACGCCATCGGTGGCGACCGCGCGTTCCTCGGTGGCGTGGTCGCTGTTCTTCATCACCCTGCTGTACCTGAGCGCGCCCGCGCTGGCGGTGCTGGTGAAGTATGAGGTGATGCAGAACGTGGTGGGCAGCAGTTTCGATGCCTTGCCGCCCTGGATCGCGCAGTGGTCGCGCATGGACGGTTCGCTGGTCTCGGTGAGCGACATCAATGGCGACGGCATCCTGCAGTTCAGCGAACTCCGCCTGGGTGCCGACGTGATCATGCTGGCCACGCCCGAGCTCGGGGGCATGCCCTATGTGGTCTCGGGCCTGGTGGCCGCCGGGGGGCTGGCGGCCGCGCTGTCGACCGCCGATGGCCTGCTGCTGACGATCAGCAATTCGCTGGTGCGCGACACCTACTGCCATGAGGTCAAACGCATCGTCACGCCCGAGCAGCGCGTGATCCTCTCCAAGTTCGCCTTGCTCAGCGTGGCCACGGTGGCCGCCTTCGTGGCCGCGCTCAAGCCTGCCGAGATCCTGCCGCTGGTGGCGTCCTCGTTCTCGCTGGCCGCGTCCGCCTTCGTGCCCGCCATGATCATGGGCATCTTCTGGTCGCGCACCACCGGCCCGGCCGCGGTGGCAGGCATGTTGATCGGCCTGGGCACCACGGTGCTCTACATGATGATCAATGCCCCCACCGTTCGCGCCTTCTTCGCCATGCCTGCGGGGCAAGACCTCTGGTTCGGCATCCAACCCCTGTCGGCGGGGGTCTTCGGTGTGCCGGTGGGCTTTGTGGTGATCGGTCTTCTGAGCTTGTTGCAGCGCCGCAAGGGCGCCAGCGCTTAGGGGTTTACACCAGTTCCAAGGGCGCTGGCGTGCCCAGGACACCCTCTGTCAGTTTCTTGTCAGACGCTCCTAAAACACTGCGATGGCATCTTGTGCCAGCCATCTAACTTAGGAGACTTCAACATCATGGCAACTTCGACGGCCAGTGCTTCTGCACCGATGACCAAGGAGGAGAGAAAGGTGATCTTCGCCTCTTCTCTAGGGACGGTTTTCGAGTGGTATGACTTCTATCTCTACGGCTCGCTCGCGGCCATCATCGCGCGCCAGTTCTTCTCCGGCCTGGATCCAACATCCGCCTACATCTTCGCCTTGCTGGCCTTCGCAGCGGGCTTCCTGGTGCGGCCGTTCGGTGCGATCTTCTTCGGCCGCCTGGGGGACATGATCGGGCGCAAGTACACCTTCCTGGTGACCATCCTGATCATGGGCGCGTCCACGTTCATCGTGGGCCTGCTGCCCAGCTACGCGTCCATCGGCCTGGCCGCTCCCGTCATCCTGATCATCCTGCGCATGCTGCAAGGCCTGGCGCTGGGTGGTGAGTACGGCGGTGCCGCGACCTATGTGGCCGAACACGCGCCGCACGGCAAACGAGGCGCCTACACGGCATGGATCCAGACCACGGCCACGCTGGGTCTGTTCCTGTCGCTGCTGGTGATTCTGGGCGTGCGCACCGCGATGGGCGACAAGGAGTTCGGCGAATGGGGCTGGCGCATTCCATTCCTGGTGTCCATCCTGCTGCTGGGCATTTCGGTCTGGATCCGCTTGAGCCTCAATGAGTCGCCGGCGTTCCAGAAGATGAAGTCCGAAGGCAAGACCTCCAAGGCGCCGCTGACCGAGTCCTTCGGCCAATGGAAGAACCTGAAGGTCGTGATCCTGGCGCTGCTCGGCCTGACCGCCGGCCAGGCCGTGGTCTGGTACACGGGGCAGTTCTACGCGCTGTTCTTCCTGACCACGATCGCCAAGGTGGACGCCACCACCGCCAACCTGTTGATCGCCGCCTCGCTGTTGATCGGTACGCCGTTCTTCATCTTCTTCGGCACGCTGTCCGACAAGATCGGCCGCAAGCCCATCATCATGGGCGGCTGCCTGATCGCAGCGCTGACCTACTTCACCGTCTTCCCGATGTTGCTCAACTACGCCAACCCGGCGCTGGTGGCGGCACAGCAGGCGAACAAGGTCACGGTGACGGCCGATCTGAAGGAGTGCTCGTTCCAGGGCAGCCCGATTGCACGCGACATCGATTTCCGCACCTCGTGCGACATCGCCAAGCGCGCACTCACGCAGGCGTACATCCCGTACACCAGCGTGCAGGGTCCGGCCGGTGCACCTGCGACGGTGACGCTGGGCGACAAGGTGCTGAACTCGCCAGTGGGCGTGCTCAACGAGAAGCGCGATGCGTTTGCGGCTGACAGCGCGAAGGCCATTGGCGACTTCCGCAAGGCACTGACCGACACCGCCAAGGCCGAAGGCCTGACCACCCCTGCGGATCCCGCCAAGATGAACAAGGGCATGGTCCTGCTGATCCTGGTGTTCCTGGTGATCCTGGTGACCATGGTGTACGGCCCGATCGCTGCCATGTTGGTCGAGATGTTCCCCACGCGCATCCGCTACACGTCGATGAGCCTGCCGTACCACATCGGCAACGGCTGGTTCGGCGGCTTGCTGCCCACCACGGCCTTCGCCATGGTGGCCGCGACCGGCGACATCTTCTACGGCCTCTGGTACCCAGTGATCGTGGCGACCGGCACGTTCATCATCGGCATGATCTTCATCCGCGAGACCAAGGACGTGGACATCTACGCCAAGGACTGAGGTTAAGCAGGGTCGCATCCGCCCGCAGGCGGGTGCGACTTTCTTCACAGAGCCCGCCCCGTGCGGGCTTTTTCATGGGCGCTCCGGTATGGATAAACCCCAATTCAAATGCCGCCAGTCGCATGTAAAGCTCGTTTCATCCAACTTCCGCGTTGAGTCATCCCGGTGACCGGTACAAACCACCCCCGGTGGAGCTTCCTCGAGAGAACCCATGAGCATTGTGAAAACCGAAACCGGCCTGCAGGTCATGAAAGACCGATCGGTGCCGCTGACGCCGCGACAACGGTCGGTCTTCATCCTCGTGGATGGCCGGCGTTCCATGGCGGAGTTGCTGGCGGCCTCGGCCGCCATGGGGGTATCCCAGGAAGACGTTGAGCACCTGTTCGCGCTCGGATTGATCACCGATTCGGCACCCAGGCCCTCGGCCGCGGAGCAGGCGGTGGCCGCGGCCCACGACGAAGTGCTCAAGGAGCACAACTCGCGCAGTCCGGTGCAGCGCTATCAGGATGCCTATCCCATCGCCACCCGGCTCACCGCCAGCCTGGGCTTGAGGGGGTTTCGCCTGAATCTGGCGGTGGAGGCCGCCGGCAACTACGAGCAACTGCTCGAACTGGCTCCCCGGATCCGCGAGGCCGTGGGCCCCGAGAAGTTCGTGCCCCTGGACAAGGCGCTGAACAACCGCTGAAGCAGTTGGGGTGCCGAAAAGCCGCGATTTGCTATAATCGTGAGCTTTTCGCCTTGCCACACCGCTTCCAGACGCGGCGGGTGGCTGAATCCCGCCGTGGCTTCCCACGGCTCATCCTCAAGGAGTGTCTATGCGTCACTATGAAATCGTTTTGCTGATCCATCCGGACCAAAGCGAACAGGTTCCGGCCATGCTGGAGCGTTACAAGGGCATGATCACCACCGGTGGTGGCAAGATCCACCGTGTTGAAGACTGGGGCCGCCGCCAGATGGCTTACCAGATCAACAAGCTGTCCAAGGCCCACTACCTGTGCGTCAACATCGAGGCCGATCAGGCCGTGATGTCCGAACTGGAACACGCGTTCAAGTTCAACGACGCCGTGCTGCGCCACCTCACCGTGCTGCGCAAGAAGGCCGACACCGGTCCGTCGGCCATGATGAAGTCGGTCGAGCGCGAAGAAGCCCGCAAGCTTCAACAGCCCGCCACGCACCAGTCGCAGGAGCAGGCCGCCGCCTAAGTCTGTGGCGCCAATCGTCATCGGGTGAACCGTCTTCAATTGTCCGCCGTGGTGGTGCAGGTGCAGAGCCTGCGTTACACACCGGCAGGCATCCCGGCCGTCAACCTCGTGCTTGAACACGAGTCCCAGGTCGTCGAGATGGACACCCCCAGACAGGTGAAATTGCAGCTGAGGGCCGTGGCCTTCGGTGCCCAGGCCGAAATCCTCTCCCGACAGGGCCTGGATGCGGTTTGCGAGTTTCACGGTTTCATGACGAATGCGCGCAATGGCAAAGGCGTGGTGTTCCACATCCAAGATTTCAGCAAAACATAGGAAGGCCCATCATGGCTGCACCCAAACGTTTCAACAAAGACAAGCGCCCGAAGCGCAACACCCAGTCGCTGCTCTTCAAGCGCAAGCGCTTCTGCCGCTTCACCGTGGCCAACGTCGAAGAAGTCGACTACAAGGACGTGGACGTCCTGCGTGACTTCATCGCCGAAAACGGCAAGATCATCCCCGCGCGCCTGACCGGCACCCGTGCCTTCTACCAGCGCCAGGTCAACACCGCCATCAAGCGCGCACGCTTCCTGGCCATGCTGCCCTACAGCGACCAGCACCGCGTCTGAAAGAGAGCCTGACATGCAAATCATCCTGCTCGACAAAGTGATCAACCTCGGCGCCCTCGGCGATGTGGTCAAGGTCAAAGAGGGCTATGCCCGCACCTTCCTGACCCCCCCCGGCCGTGCCCGCCGTGCCACCCAGAGCGCCATCGCTGAATTCGAAGCCCGCCGTGCGGAACTCGAAAAGGTGGCGGCGGCCAAGCTGGCCGAAGCCCAGGCCCTGGGCGAGAAGCTCGCTGCCGTGACGGTCAAGCTGTCGCAAAAGGCCGGTGTGGACGGCCGCCTGTTCGGCTCCGTGACCAACCACGACGTGTCCGAAGAGCTGAACAAGCAAGGCTTCGCCGTGGCCAAGTCGCAAGTGCGCATGCCCAACGGCCCCCTCAAGAACGTGGGCGACTACACGGTCAGCGTCAACCTGCACACCGACGTGACGGTCGACGTCAACGTCTCGGTGCTCGGCGAAACCGCCTGAGTTCCGCGCAGCGTTCTGCAAAAGCCGCTGCCTTCGGGCAGCGGCTTTTTTTTGCCCGGCGCGGGCGGGTTATCCCGCCTTCTGCACGCGATTCACACCGGATTTCCACAGGGTTGTCCACCCCTGATCCATCCCCTGGGGCGTACCATCGCTCTTTAGCTGCGATACCTCCATGTCCACTGCCTTTTCCAGTCCCTTCCCCGACTTTGATGCGGGCTTTGAAGACCCCGTGGGGGATCGTCAGGTCGCCCAGTTGCGTGTGCCCCCGCATTCCATCGAAGCCGAATCCAGTGTGCTGGGCGGCCTGCTGCTCGACAACGGTGCGTGGGACCGTGTGGCCGACCTGATCAACGATTCCGATTTCTATCGCCACGAGCACCGGCTGACCTATTCTGCGATCGCGACCCTGGTCAACGGGAGCAAGCCTGCCGATGTGGTGACGGTGTTCGAGCACTTGCAGAACCTGGGCAAGGCCGAAGAGGCGGGCGGGTTGGCGTACCTCAACTCGCTTGCGCAGTACGTGCCGAGTGCGGCGAACATCCGCCGCTATGCCGAGATCGTGCGCGAGCGCGCGATCCTGCGCAAACTCGTGACCGCCAGTGATGAGATCGCGACCGCCGCTTTCAACCCACAAGGACGGCCAGTCGCCAAGATCCTGGACGAGGCCGAGCAGAAGGTCTTCAAGATCGGCGAGGAAGGCTCGCGGATGAAGGAGGGCTTCCAGAGCATGGACAAGCTCGTGGTAGACCTCCTGGACCGTGTGCAGGAGATGGCCGACAACCCGGCGGACGTGACGGGTGTTCCCACCGGGTTCATCGATCTGGACCGCATGACCTCGGGCCTGCAGGCGGGTGACCTCGTGGTGCTGGCGGCCCGACCCTCCATGGGCAAGACCGCGTTCGCGATCAACATCGCCGAGCACGTGGCCCTGAACGAAGGGCTGCCTGTGGCCGTGTTCTCCATGGAAATGGGCGCGTCGCAGCTGGCGGTGCGTGTGGTCGGCTCCATCGGCCGGATCAACCAGGGGCATCTGCGCACCGGCAAGCTCACCGACGACGAGTGGCCCCGCTTGACGGAGGCGATCGAAAAGCTGCGCACCGTGTCGCTGCACATCGATGAGACGCCGGGTCTCACGCCCAGCGAGCTGCGCGCCAATGCCCGTCGATTGGCCAGACAGTGCGGCAAGCTGGGCCTGATCGTGGTTGACTACCTGCAGCTCATGAGTGGCTCCGGCGCGTCCGGGGGCGACAACCGCGCCACCGAGCTGGGTGAAATCTCGCGGGGGTTGAAGATGCTGGCCAAGGAGCTGCAGTGCCCGGTGATCGCGCTCTCCCAGCTCAACCGGTCGGTCGAGCAGCGCACCGACAAGCGCCCCATGATGTCGGACTTGCGCGAGTCCGGTGCCATCGAGCAGGATGCGGACATCATCATGTTCATCTACCGCGACGAGTACTACAACCGCGAGAACTGCAAGGAGCCGGGCGTGGCCGAGATCATCATCGGCAAGCAGCGCAACGGCCCCACTGGCGTGGTGAAGCTGGCCTTCCTGAACATGCTCACCCGTTTCGAAAGCCTGGCAGGCGGTGGCATGGGCGGTGGCAGCGATTACTGACAACGGACGGCGCGCATGAAAAAACCCGGCCTTGGCCGGGTTTTTTCATGGCAAAAAGCCTTGAGGTCAGAGCACTTCGCTGGCGAAATCGGCCAGGCGCGAACGCTCGCCGCGCGCGAGCGTGATGTGTCCGCCATGCGGCCAGCCTTTGAAGCGATCGACTGCGTAGGTCAGGCCCGACGAACCTTCGGTCAGGTAGGGCGTGTCGATCTGTGCGAGGTTGCCCATGCAGATGATCTTCGTGCCCGGGCCGGCGCGGGTGATCAGCGTCTTCATCTGCTTGGGCGTCAGGTTCTGCGCCTCGTCGATGATCACGTACCGGTTCATGAAGGTGCGGCCGCGCATGAAGTTCATGCTCTTGACCTTGATGCGGCTGCGGATGAGCTCATTGGTGGCGGCGCGCCCCCACTCGCCGGCATTGCCGCCATCGCCCTTGGCCAGGAACTCGAGGTTGTCGTCGAGCGCACCCATCCAGGGACCCATCTTTTCCTCTTCGGTGCCCGGCAGGAAGCCGATGTCCTCACCCACGCTCACGGTGGCGCGCGTCATGATGATCTCGGTGTAGCGGCGGTCGTCGAGCACCTGGGTCAGGCCGCTGGCCAGCGCCATCAGCGTCTTGCCCGTGCCCGCGGTACCGGCCAGTGTGACGAAGTCAATCTCCGGGTCCATCAGCAGGTTGAGCGCGAAGTTCTGCTCGCGGTTGCGGCTGGTCACACCCCACACCGCATTTTTCAAATGGGTGTAGTCCTTCAGCGTTTTGAGCACCGCGGTCTTGTCGCGGATCTCGGTCACACGGGCGTACAGCGAGGGCTCGCCGGGCGCCTCGAAATACACGAACTGGTTGATGTAGAACTGGCCCACGGCAGGGCCGCTCACGCGGTAGAACGTGTGGCTGCCGCTCTGCCAGCTCTCGATGGTCTTGCTCTGGCGGGTCCAGAAGTCCTGGGGCAGGGCCAGTGCGCCGGCGTAGAGCAGTTCGCCGTCGTCCAGGGTCTTGTCGTTCTGGTAGTCCTCGGCGGCCAGGCCCAGCGCGCGCGCTTTAACCCGCATGTTGATGTCCTTCGACACCAGGATGACTTCGCGTTGCGGATACCGCTCGCGCAGGGCATGCACCACACCCAGGATCTGGTTGTCGGCCTTGCCCTGGGGCAGGCTGGAGGGCAGGGCGTTGTCCAGCGGTTCGGTCTGGAAGAACAGCAGGCCACGGGCCGACTGGTGGCCGGTGGCCGAGAGCTTGAGGCCCTTGGCCATGTCGCCACCTTGCTGGGCCACCAGGGCGTCGAGCGTGCGGCTGGTCTGGCGGCCGTTGCGGGCCACCTCGGTCATGCCTTTTTTGTGCCCATCGAGTTCTTCGAGCACGATCATGGGCAGGAAGATGTCGTGTTCCTCGAAGCGGAACAGGCTCATGGGGTCGTGCAGCAGGACGTTGGTGTCCAGCACGAACAGTCGCGCCGGCCCGTTGCCGGCCTTGCCTGCGGTGCGCCGGCGGTTGCTGGCCACCGGTGCCACGGGGGCCCGGGGTTCGGCGGGCGCCTCGGGGACGGGCTGGCGCACTTCGGGGGCTTTGGCCACCACCGGCGCAGGCGGGCGCACGGGTGCCTTCGGCACTTCGGCGCGTGCGCTGGCAGCTGTCATCGAGGGTTTTCGACCCCGCCCATGGCCCTTCGGCGCCGAGCCCGTCGGGGTGGCGGGTGCAACCGTTGCGGACGGTTCCAGGACAGGGTTCAAGTCCAGTGGCTCTTCGGCGGCTCGAAGGGAGTAGGCATCGGGGGCCAGCAGGGCTGCGCGTTTGGAGGGTGCGGGAGGCAGTGGCATGGAGGGCTAGTGGTGTCAGCGCGGGGCCGGAAAACAAAAAGCCGCCGGGAAAACCGGGCGGCTTTGAGAGCTGCGGAGCTTGTCGAAAGAGGGTGGGGCTGAAACGCTTCCCGTTGTCATGAATTCATTATGCACGAGTCGTGTGACCCGGAAATTCCTGCATCAGCGGGGTCCCACACTCCCTCGATCTGGGGTTCAGGGAGCCTTCTTGAGCGCCTTCACCGCTTTGAGCACGTCTTCCACGTGGCCAGGCACTTTCAGGCCGCGCCATTCCTGCTTGAGCACGCCATCCGGGCCGATCAGGAAGGTGCTGCGCTCGATGCCCTTGACCTTCTTGCCGTACATGATCTTGTTCTTCACCACGCCGAACATGTGGCACATCTTCTCTTCGGTGTCCGCGATCAGCTCGAAGGGCAGTTCGAGCTTGGTCTTGAAGTCATCGTGCGACTTCATGTTGTCACGCGACACGCCGAACACCTGCGCGCCGGCCTTGACGAAATCCTTGTATTTGTCGCGGAACTGCATGGCCTCGGTCGTGCAACCGGGGGTGTTGTCCTTGGGGTAGAAATACAGAACGATGGTCTGGCCAAGGTGGGTCTGGTTGCTGACCTTCACGCCACCGGTGGCCTGCGATTCAAATTCGGGAATGGGTTTGTTGACAACGACTGCCATACTGCGTGGACCCCTGACGTAAGTTGGTGGTGATTCGTTGGCTTCCCGGGTGCTTCACGGCATGCCCTGCACTGGACATGCAAAAGGGGGCCGTGGCAGGAAACAATCCGCTATTTTACCCTGATTGCGCCATTCCGTCACGGTTTGGCTGGAGCGGGGAACGGGGCGTTTCAGGTTTCGATCAAAAGCGCCGCCACGACGCGGCGGCCTTCGCCAGCCAGGATGTTGTAGGTGCGGCAGGCCGCGGCGGTGTCCATGGTTTCCACGCCGATGCGGCGCTCCATCAAACCCTGCAGCAGCGCGGGCCGCACGAAGCGCAACCGGGAGCCGCTGCCGAACACCACCAGTTCAGGTGCTTCTTGCATGACGCTGGCCAACTGCTCGAAGTGCGTGGCGGTGAGGTCTTCGAAGTGCTGGCATTCCCAGGGAATCAGCTGGCCCCCCGAGGCGAGCACGAGGCTGCCGGCGTGGCGCTGGCCGTTCACGGCGATCCACCCCTCGCCGTAGGAGGTGATGGACTGTGTGTCCAGCTTGTCGGCGTGAAGTTTCATGGGAAGGCAGCGGATCAGAAGGGCTGGGGATCTGTGGTCAAATTGCAGGTTTTCCCTGCTGAAGAGACCGAATATAACGCCCGGCGCACCTCGGCGGGGCATGTTGGTCATGACCCCACAACCCCCTCCGGAGGGCCTTTGAAAAGCATCCAGAAATCCGCCAAGCTTGCCAACGTCTGCTACGACATCCGCGGGCCCATCATGGACGCGGCGCGTCAGATGGAAGAGGAAGGCCACAAGATCATCAAGCTCAACATCGGCAACCTGGCGGTGTTCGGCTTCGATGCGCCGGAGGAGATTCAGCAGGACATGATCCGCAACCTGCCGAACTCGGCGGGTTATTCCGACAGCAAGGGCATCTTCGCGGCGCGCAAGGCGGTGATGCACGAAACGCAGAAGCAGGGCATCAAAGGCGTGGCCCTGGAAGACATCTACCTCGGCAACGGCGCGAGCGAACTCATCGTGATGGCGACCAACGCGCTGCTGGACAACGGTGACGAGCTGCTGCTGCCGGCACCGGACTACCCGCTGTGGACGGCCGCGGCCAGCCTGTCGGGCGGCACGCCGGTGCACTACATGTGCGAAGAGTCCAACGGCTGGATGCCGGACCTCGACGACATCCGCCGCAAGATCACGCCGGCGACCAAGGGCATCGTGGTGATCAACCCGAACAACCCCACGGGTGCGCTGTACTCTGACGATCTGCTCAAGGCCATCGTGGAACTCGCACGCGAGCACGGGCTGGTGATCTTCGCCGACGAGGTGTACGACAAGGTGCTGTACGACGGTGCCAAACACACGGCCATCGCCAGCTTGTCGGACGACGTGCTCACGCTGACCTTCAACTCGCTGTCCAAGAGCTACCGGTCGTGTGGCTACCGCGCGGGCTGGCTCGTGGTGTCGGGCAACAAGAAGCCCGCCAAGGACTACATCGAGGGCCTGAACATGCTCTCGAACATGCGCCTGTGCGCGAACGTGCCGGGCCAGTGGGCGATCCAGACCGCGCTGGGCGGGTACCAGAGCATCAATGACCTCGTGTGCGAAGGCGGTCGCCTGCGCCGCCAGCGCGACCTTGCCTACGAACTCATCACCGCCATTCCTGGCGTGAGCTGCGTCAAGCCCTCGGCCGCGCTCTACATGTTCCCCAAGCTCGACCCGAAGATGTACCCGGTCGAGGACGATCAGCAGATGTTCCTGGAACTGCTGCAGGAAACGCGCGTGATGCTGGTGCAGGGCACCGGGTTCAATTACCCGGACAACCAGCATTTCCGTATCGTGTTCCTGCCGCACGAGGACGACCTGCGCGAGGCCATCCACCGCGTGGCCAAGTTTTTCGAGGGCTGGCGAAAACGCCACGGCACCTGATTTTTCCGCTTCCCAACCATGACCGACATGAAACCGATCCAAGTAGGCCTCCTGGGCATAGGCACCGTAGGCAGTGGCACGTTCAACGTGCTCCAGCGCAACCAGGAAGAGATTCGCCGGCGCGCCGGTCGTGGCATTGAAATCACCATGGTGGCCGACCTGGACGTGGCCCGTGCGCAGGCCATCGTGGGTCCCGATGTGAAGGTCGTGAACGACGCCCGCGCCGTGATCGCCAACCCCGAGATCGACATCGTGATCGAGCTCATCGGCGGCTATGGCATCGCCAAGGCCCTGGTGATGGAGGCCATCGCTGCCGGCAAGCACGTGGTCACCGCGAACAAGGCCCTGCTGGCCGTGCATGGCACCGAAATCTTCGCGGCCGCTTCGGCCAAGGGCGTGATGGTGGCCTTCGAGGCCGCCGTGGCCGGTGGTATTCCCATCATCAAGGCGCTGCGCGAAGGTCTCACCGCCAACAGCATCCAGTGGATCGCCGGCATCATCAACGGCACGACCAACTTCATCCTCTCCGAGATGCGCGACAAGGGCCTGGACTTCGCCGTCGTGCTCCAGGAGGCGCAGCGCCTGGGCTACGCGGAGGCCGACCCGACCTTCGACATCGAAGGCGTGGACGCGGCGCACAAGGTCACGCTCATGAGCGCGATCGCCTTCGGCATTCCCGTGCAGTTCGACAAGGCCTACGTGGAAGGCATCACCCAGCTGGGCGCCACCGACATCAAGTACGCCGAACAGCTCGGCTACCGCATCAAGCTGCTGGGCATCACCAAGCGCACGGCGCAAGGCATCGAGCTGCGCGTGCACCCGAGCCTGGTGCCGAGCAAGCGCCTGATTGCCAACGTGGAAGGCGCGATGAACGCCGTGGTGGTCAACGGCGACGCCGTGGGCACCACGCTGTACTACGGCAAGGGCGCGGGCAGCGAGCCCACCGCCAGCGCCGTCATCGCCGACCTGGTGGACATCACCCGCCTGCACACGGCCGACCCCCACCACCGCGTGCCGCACCTGGCGTTCCAGCCCGACGCCTTGAGCGATCTCACCGTGCTGCCCATGAGCGAGGTGGTGACGAGCTACTACCTGCGCCTGCGCGTGGCCGACCAGGCCGGCGTGCTGGCCAAGGTCACCGGTTTGCTGGCCGGCGCCGGCATCAGCATCGATGCGGTGCTGCAGCGCGAGGCCGACGAGGTGAGCGGCGAAGGTGGCACCTCCACCGACCTCATCATCCTCACGCACGACACGCGCGAGGGCACCATGAACGACGCCCTGGCGCAACTGCAGACGCTGCCCACCGTGCTGGCGCCCATCGTGCGCATCCGCAAGGAAGAGCTCAACTGATGCGTTACCTCTCGACCCGCGGTCATGCCGACCGCAAGCGCTTCTGCGAAATCCTGCTGGAAGGCCTGGCGCCCGATGGTGGTCTCTACCTGCCCGAGCGTTACCCGCAGGTCGATGCCATCGCGCTGCAGCGCCTGCGTGAGTCGTTCAACGGCGGCCGGCCCGGGGGCTACGCCGCGCTGGCGTTCGAGATCCTGTCGCTCTATATCGACGACATTCCCGCCGCCGACCTGCGTGCGCTCTGCGAGAAGACCTACACCGAAGCGGTCTTCGGCACGCCGCAGATCGTGCCGCTGAAGAAGCTCGAAGACGGCTTCTACCTCGAAGCCTTGTCCAACGGCCCCACGCTGGCCTTCAAGGACATGGCGATGCAGTTGCTCGGCAACCTGTTCGAGTACGAACTGGCGCGCCGCGGTGAAGAGCTCAACATCCTGGGCGCGACCTCCGGCGACACCGGCAGCGCGGCCGAGTACGCCATGCGCGGCAAGCACGGCGTGCGCGTGTTCATGCTCAGCCCGCACGGGCGAATGAGCCCGTTCCAGCAGGCGCAGATGTTCAGCCTGATGGATGAGAACATCCACAACATCGCGATCGAAGGCGTGTTCGACGATTGCCAGGACATCGTCAAGGACGTCAGCAACGACCTCGCGTTCAAGCGCGCCTACAAGATCGGCACCGTCAACTCGATCAACTGGGCCCGCCTGCTGGCCCAGGTGGTCTACTACTTCGCCGGCTATTTCCAGGCCACCACGAAGGACACCGAGCAGGTCTCTTTCACCGTGCCCAGCGGCAACTTCGGCAACGTGTGCGCGGGCCATGTGGCGCGCCAGATGGGCCTGCCGATCCGCACGCTGGTGGTCGCCACCAACGAGAACGACGTGCTCGACGAGTTCTTCCGCACCGGCGTGTACCGCGTGCGCGGCAGCGCCGACACGCACGAGACCTCCAGCCCGTCGATGGACATTTCCAAGGCCAGCAACTTCGAGCGCTTCGTGTTCGACCTGCTCGGGCGCGACGGCGATCGCGTCAAGGCCTTCTTCGGTGAAGGCCTGTCGCGCGAGGGTCGCTTCGACCTGAGCACCGACCCGGTGTTCGCCGAGGCCGCGAGCCACTATGGTTTTCGCAGCGGCAAGAGCACGCATGCCGACCGGCTCGACACGATTCGCGACGTGCACCGGCGCCACCGCCTGATGATAGACACCCACACCGCCGACGGTGTGAAGGTGGCGCGCGAACACCGTGAAGCCGGCACCCCCATGGTGGTGCTGGAGACCGCGCTGCCCATCAAGTTCGCCGAAACCATTGTCGAAGCCCTGGGCCGCCAGCCCGATCGCCCGGCGCAGTTCCAGGGGATCGAAGACCTGCCCAAGCGGGTGAAGGTCATGCCGGCCCGCACCGCCGACGTGCAGGCCTTCATCGCCCAGCACTGCGCCCGCGCATGAAGGTGGTCGGATTCGCGGGCTACTCCGGATCCGGCAAGACCACGCTGGTCGAACAACTGATTCCCGCGCTGCAACTGCGCGGGCAGCGCGTTTCGGTGGTCAAGCACGCCCACCACGATTTCGACATTGACCACCCGGGCAAGGACACCTGGCGCCACCGCGAGGCTGGCGCCTTCGAGGTGCTGGCCGCCTCGCCCCGGCGGCTGGTGATCATGCGCGAGCTGCAGGATCGCGTGGTGCACTCGGTGCACAGCCTCATCGCCGAGCTGCACCCCGCCGTGGACTGGGTGCTGGTCGAGGGTTTCAAGGACAGCGACCTCGCCAAGGTCGAGGTCTGGCGCGAGGCCCATGGCAAGCCGGTGCGTTACCCCGCCGACGATCGCGTCGTTGCCGTCGTGACCGACAGCCCGAATGCCTTGCCGGCACCCACCCCACGCACGGTGCTGGATTTGAACCGTCCCGATGACGTGGCGCTCTGGTTGCTCGACAATGCAGACCGCTTCGCCTACCAGGCCCATCCGCCTTCCAAGACGCCATGAACGCCTCCCAACCTTCCGCACGCGCACCGCTGATGTCGCTGGCCGACGCCATGACCGACCTGCTGGGCCGTGTCGAGGCGCTGAGCGCGACCGAGACCGTCGCCACGTTCGATGCCGACCGCCGGGTGCTCGCGCAAGACCTGGTTTCGGCCCTGCAGGTGCCGCCGAACGACAACTCGTCCATGGACGGCTACGCGGTGCGCGTGGCCGATGTGACCGAGCCGGGCCAGGTGCTGCGTGTGAGCCAGCGCATCGCCGCAGGCCATGTGGGCCAGCCCCTGGAGCCGGGCACCTGTGCGCGCATCTTCACCGGCGCACCCATGCCCGCCGGGGCCGATGCCGTGGTGATGCAGGAAGACACCATCGAGGTGGGGGGCGACATCCACGCCGTGCACATCCAGGCGGTGCCCGAGGTGGGCCAGTGGGTGCGCCGCGCGGGCGAAGACGTGACGCGCGGTGCCGTGGTGCTCGCCCGGGGCGAGCGGCTCTCGCCCTCGAGCCTGGGTCTGGCCGCGAGCCTGGGCCTGGCGCACCTGCTGGTGAACGCGCGGCCGCGCGTGGCGCTGTTCTCCACCGGCGACGAACTCGTGATGCCCGGCGAGGTGCCGCCCGAAGCCATGAAGCCGGGCGCGATCTACAACTCCAACCGGTTCTTCCTGCGCACGCTGCTCCAGCGCATGGGCTGCGAGGTGAGCGACCTCGGCATCGTGCCCGACCGGCGTGAGGCCACGCTGGCCGCGCTCAAGACCGCGGCCGACCACCACGACCTGATCCTTACCAGCGGTGGTGTGTCGGTGGGCGAGGAAGACCACATCAAGCCTTCGGTGCAAAAGCTCGGCAGCCTGGACTTGTGGCAGATCGGCATGAAGCCGGGCAAGCCCTTCGCCTATGGCACGGTGCGGCGCGATGGTGGCGCGGGTGCAGCCACTGGCGAGGCCTGCCATTTCATTGGCCTGCCGGGCAACCCGGTGTCCAGCTTCGTCACCTTCCTGTTGCTGGTTCGGCCCTTCCTGCTCAAGCTGCAAGGCGTGCCGGCCAACCGCTTCCAGGCACTGCCTGCGGCCATCACGCTGCCGGCGCATTTCACGGTGGCGCGTGCCGACAAGCGCCGCGAATTCCTGCGCGTGCGCCGCAACGCCGCGGGCGGGCTCGACCTGTTCCCCAACCAGAGCTCGGGTGTGCTGACGTCCGCGGTCTGGGGTGATGGCCTGGTCGACAACCCGGCCGGCACCACCATCGCCCACGGTGACCCCGTGTCCTATCTCTCGTTCGCGGATCTGCTTGCATGAAAGTCCAACTGCGCTATTTCGCCGCCATCCGTGAGGCCGTGGGCACCGGCAGCGAAACCCTGGACACGCAGGCCACCACGCTCTCGGCCTTGCGCGCCGAGCTCGTGGCGCGCGGGGGCGCGTACGCGGACGTGCTGGCGCCGGGCCGGGCGGTGCGTGTGGCCCTGAACCAGGCCATGAGCGAAGAGTCCGCGCCACTCACCGAGGGCGCCGAGGTCGGGTTCTTTCCGCCCGTCACGGGTGGTTGAAATGACGCCCCGCGTCCGCATCCAGATCGAAGACTTCGACCTCAGCACCGAGGTCGCTCAACTGCGCCTGCAGGACGCGCGCGTGGGCGCCGTCTGCAGCTTCATCGGCACCGTGCGGGACCGCAACGACGGCCAGAGCGTGAGCACGATGGAGCTGGAGCATTACCCGGGCATGACTGAAAAATCGATCGAAGCCATGATCGATGAGGCCTTGCGGCGTTTCGATCTGTACGGCGCGCGCGTGATCCACCGCGTGGGCCTGCTGCAGCCGCTGGACCAGATCGTGATGGTGGCCGTGACCTCCGCGCACCGGGGCGAAAGTTTCCAGGCCTGCGAGTTCCTCATGGACTACCTCAAGACCCAGGCGCCGTTCTGGAAGAAGGAACAGACGCCCGAGGGGGCGCGCTGGGTCGACGCCCGCGTGAGCGACGACGCGGCGCTCGCGCGCTGGGGCATCGAGGCGCGCAACGGTTGACATGACCCGCGCCGCCGACGTCGAAGCCATCGAACGCGCCACGCTGCAGGCGGTGGCGCCGGAGGTGGTGGAAGCGCTGCCCGGCTGGTTGTTGCCCATGGACAGTGGCACCGTGGGCCGCGCGCGCAGCGCCGTGCCCCTGCACCATGCAGCGCCCGACCTCGGCTTGCTGGCCTCGATCCTGGCGCGGTATGAAGCCCGGGGCTTCACCCCCGCGCTCCGCCTGCCGGACCTGCCCCCGTTCGAGCCCTTCCAGCAGGCCTTGCGGCAGCAGGGTTTCGTGCGCCAGCAACCCACGCTGACGCAGACCGCCCCGATCGAGGCGCTGCTGAGCGCCGAAGCCGATCCGGCCGCTGTGCTGGCCGATGCGCCTGATGCGGCCTGGATGGCCATGTTCCTGGGCGAGGGCCTGGACCCGGTGGATGGCGAGAGCCATGCCCGCTCGCTGAGCCGCGCCACGGGCACGCGGTATGCCAGCCTGCGCGAGAACGGTCACACGCTGGCCTGTGGTGCGGCTTCGTTCGGCCACGGCTGGCTGGGGGTGCACGGCATGCGCACCGCGGCCGCGCAGCGCGGCCGGGGCCTGGCTGGGCGCTTGCTGCGCGCGATGGCCCGGGAGGCGGCGCAGCGCGGCATTGCGCAAGCCTTCCTGCAGGTCGATGCCAGCAACGCACCGGCGCTCGCGCTCTACCAGAGGCTGGGCTTTTCCACGGCCTGGGCTTACGCTTACTGGCGCCGGCCCGATCCCGCCCCGGTTTGATCGACATCAAACCCGATGCCGGCCGGGACCGTGACAGTGGAACCGCGCCTTGAAAATCCGGTGATTGGCGCCACCTGTGGGGCAATTCTGAATTTACGGAGAGCCTTTCATGCGTCTCGACAAACTCACCACCAAGTTCCAGGAAGCCCTCGGCGAAGCTCAAACCCTGGCCCTGGGCGCCGACAACGCCTACATTGAACCCGCCCACCTGTTGCTGGCCTTGCTGCGCCAGGCCGATGGCCCGCAGTCGCTGTTGCAGCGCGCGGGCGTGAACGTGCCGGGCCTGGTCAAGGCCGCTGAAGCGGCGGTCAAGCGCCTGCCCGAAGTGCAGGGGCAGGACCAGGTGCAGGTCGGCCCCGAGCTGGCCAAGCTGCTGCAGGCCACCGAAAAAGAAGCGATCAAGCGCGGCGACCAGTTCATCGCCAGCGAGCTCTTCCTGCTCGCCGTGGCCGACAGCAAGGGCGAACTCGCTCGCATCGCCAACGAAAACGGCCTGAACCGCAAGAGCCTGGAAGCGGCCATCACCGCCGTGCGCGGCGGCCAGAAAATGGACAGCCCCGAGGCCGAAGGCCAGCGCGAGGCGCTCAAGAAATACACGCTGGACCTCACCGAGCGCGCCCGCCTGGGCAAGCTCGACCCGGTGATCGGCCGCGACGACGAGATCCGCCGCGCCATCCAGGTGCTGCAGCGCCGCACCAAGAACAACCCCGTGCTCATCGGCGAACCCGGCGTGGGCAAGACCGCCATCGTCGAAGGCCTGGCGCAGCGCATCGTGGCCGGTGAAGTGCCCGACTCGCTCAAGGGCAAGCGCGTGCTGAGCCTGGACATGGCCGCGCTGCTGGCCGGCGCCAAGTTCCGCGGCGAGTTCGAGGAGCGCCTCAAGACCGTGCTCAACGAACTGGCCAAGGACGAGGGCCAGACCATCGTCTTCATCGACGAGCTGCACACCATGGTGGGCGCGGGCAAGGCCGAAGGCGCGATGGACGCGGGCAACATGCTCAAGCCGGCCCTGGCGCGCGGCGAACTGCACTGCGTGGGCGCGACCACGCTCGACGAGTACCGCAAGTACATCGAGAAGGACGCCGCGCTGGAGCGCCGTTTCCAGAAGATCCTGGTGGGCGAACCCAGCGTGGAGGCGACCATCGCCATCCTGCGCGGCCTGCAGGAGAAGTACGAGGTGCACCACGGCGTGCAGATCACCGACCCGGCCATCGTGGCCGCGGCCGAACTCAGCCACCGCTACATCACCGACCGTTTCCTGCCCGACAAGGCGATCGACCTGATCGATGAGGCCGCGTCCAAGATCAAGATCGAACTCGACTCCAAGCCCGAGGTGATGGACCGGCTCGACCGCCGCCTGATCCAGCTGCAGATCGAGCGCGAAGCCGTGCGCCGCGAGAAGGACGAGGCATCGCAGAAGCGCTTTGGTCTGATCGAGGAAGAGATCGCGCGGCTGGAAAAAGAGATCTCCGATTACGACGAGATCTGGAAAGCCGAGAAGGCCGCCGCGCTCGGCTCCAAGGACGTGATGGAAGAGATGGACCGCATCCGCTCGCAGATCAAGACCTTCACCGACAAGGGCGATTTCAACAAGGTCGCCGAGCTGCAGTACGGCAAGCTGCCCGAGCTGGAAAAGCGCCTGAAGGACGCGCAGGCCGTCGAGTCGGGCAAGGCGCTGAACAAGGACGGCAAGGGCCGACCGCAGCTGCTGCGCACCCAGGTCGGCGCGGAAGAGATCGCCGAGGTCGTGGCGCGCGCCACCGGCATTCCGGTGTCCAAGCTCATGCAGGGCGAGCGTGACAAGCTGTTGCTGATGGAGGGCAAGCTGCACGAGCGCGTGGTCGGCCAGGACGAGGCCATCGGTGCCGTTGCCAACGCCATCCGCCGTTCGCGCTCGGGCCTGTCCGACCCGAACCGCCCGACCGGCTCCTTCCTGTTCCTCGGCCCCACGGGCGTGGGCAAGACCGAGCTGTGCAAGGCGCTGGCCGGTTTCCTGTTCGACAGTGAAGACCACCTCATCCGCATCGACATGAGCGAGTTCATGGAGAAGCACTCGGTCGCGCGCCTGATCGGTGCGCCACCCGGCTATGTGGGCTACGAGGAGGGCGGTTACCTCACCGAAGCCGTGCGCCGCAAGCCCTACAGCGTGGTGCTGCTCGACGAGGTCGAGAAGGCCCACCCCGACGTGTTCAACGTGCTGCTGCAGGTGCTCGACGACGGCCGCCTGACCGATGGCCAGGGCCGCACCGTGGACTTCAAGAACACCGTGATCGTCATGACGAGCAACATCGGCTCGCACATGATCCAGGCCATGGTCGGCTCGCCGTACGACGAGGTGAAGGAAGCGGTCTGGGACGAACTCAAGAACCACTTCCGGCCCGAGTTCCTCAACCGCATCGATGAGACGGTGGTGTTCCACGCGCTCGACGCGAAGCACATCGAATCGATCGCCGCGATCCAGCTCAAGGTGCTCGAGGCGCGCCTGGCCAGGATGGACCTGCATCTGGATGTCTCGCCGGCGGCCCTGGCCGAGCTGGCCAAGGTCGGCTTCGATCCGGTCTTCGGCGCGCGGCCACTCAAGCGCGCGATCCAGCAGCGCATCGAGAACCCGCTCTCGAAGTTCCTGCTCGAAGGGCGCTACCCACCGAAGTCGTCCATTCCGGTGGACGTGGACCCGGTGCAGAACCCCGGCGTGTTCGAGTTCGGCGACGGCGTCGTGCAGGCCTGAGGCCCTGGGCTCCTCCGTCCGTCGTGGATGGAGGAGGGGCTCTACCCTTGACGGGAGGGGCGGCCTATCATGAAACCCATGACCCAGATCCCTCCCTCCCTGCCTCTGCGGGCGCTGTTCGACGCGCAGTACAACGCCAGCCGCGCCCAGGTGGACGTGCCACTGGCATTGCGGCGCGACCGGCTGGCCCGCCTGCGTGCCCTGATCGACACCCACGCGCCGGCTCTGGCCGAGGCGGTGGAGGCCGACTTCGGCGTGCGCTCCCCGCAGCTCACCGAGGCGGCGGACCTGTTCGTGCTGCGCGCGGGCATGGCCCAGCTGCACAAGCACCTGCCCGGCTGGATGAAACCGCAGCGGGTGGCCACGCCGCTCTACCTGCAGCCCGCGCGGGCCCACATCCAGCGCCAGCCCCTGGGCGTGGTCGGCGTCATCGGTCCCTGGAACTACCCGCTGCAACTCACGTTCGGCCCAGCCGCCACGGCGCTGGCGGCCGGCAACCGCGTGATGCTCAAGCCCAGCGAACTCACGCCCCACGCCTCGGCCCTCATGGCCACGCTGGTGCAGCAGGCTTTCGCGGCCGACGAGTTCAGCGTGGTGCTGGGCGGGCCGGACGTGGCGCAGGACTTCTCCCGCCTGCCGTTCGATCACCTGTTCTTCACCGGCTCCACCCAGGTCGGCCGCCAGGTGGCGGCGGCCGCGGCGACCAACCTCACGCCCACGACACTGGAGCTGGGCGGCAAGTCACCCTGCGTGATCGATGCCTCGTGCGACCTGAACGATGCGGCCGTCAAGATCGCGCACGGCAAGCTGCTCAACGCCGGCCAGACCTGCATCGCGCCCGACTACGTGCTGCTGCCCCGGGACCGGGAGGCCGAGTTCGAGCGCGCCTACACCGCCGCTGTCGCACGCCTGTTCCCCAGCATCGCGGGCAACCCCGATTACGCCGCCATCGTGAGCGAGCGGCACCAGGCGCGTCTGGTCGCGATGCTGGACGAAGCCCAGGCCGGCGGCGCGCGCGTGGTGGATGTGGCGCCGCCCGGTGGCACCAGCGGTGATGCGCGCCAGATGAATCCCGTGCTGGTGTTCGATGCGGCGCCGGGCGTGCGTCTGATGGGCGAAGAAATCTTCGGCCCCATCCTGCCGGTGGTGGCCTACGACGGCATCGACGACGCCATCGCTTTCATCAACCTGCGCCCCCGGCCGCTGGCGCTGTACTGGTTCGGCAGCGACACCGCCGCGCGCGATCGCTTGCTGAACCGCACGGTCAGCGGTGGTGTGACGGTGAACGACACCCTGATGCACATCGCGCACGAAGGCCTGCCTTTTGGTGGCGTGGGCGAAAGCGGCTGGGGCTCGTACCACGGCGAGGCCGGCTTCCTGCGCTTCACGCAGCAGAAGCCCGTGCTGGTGCAGTCGCGCTGGGCGATGGGCCAGCTGTTCTATCCGCCGTATGGGGCGCGGTTCCAGCGTGTGATGGGCTTGCTCAAGCGCTGGCTCTGAGTCAGACACCCGCCACCGCATCGTCGTCGGTCTCCGCCGCGGCCCCGGTCGTGGCGCACTGCAGCAAACCTTCTTGCTGCAAGCGCTGCAGAAGTTCTTTCACATCGTCGCCCAGCAGGCCCACCAGTTCCTGCTCGCTGCGGCGGCCGTTGGCCAGCAACAGGAGGGTGTGTGTCTGGCGGCCCAGCCGGTCGGGCCAGGTGAGGGCGTCCCAGGCGCGGGATGTCTTCACGTAGCGTTGGTTGCTGCATTCCATTTTTTTCTCCCCGAATCTCGGCACCATTCTGGCCCGAGCGTGTCCCATGCTGCCTGTCAGATATGACAGCCCCTTGAAGGGGGGGGAAGACGGCCGCGCCGAGTCTCCTTCAGCGTTGCTGGCCGTCTGCCCGCAAGCCCCAGCGCGTTGGCGGGTGGCCCATGGCCGCCTTGAACATCGCGCTGAACGCGCTGTCGCTGGCATAACCCGTGGCCGCCGCCACCTGACCGATGGGCATGCCCCGGGCGAGCAGAGGCAAGGCGTGTGCCAGCACCGCCTGCTGCCGCCACTGCTGGTAGGTGGTGCCCAGTTCCTCGCGGAACAGCCGCGCCACGGTGCGTTCGCTCGCCCCGGTGTCGGCCGCCCATTCGGCCAGCGTGGCGCGTTCGCCGGGCGCGCGCAGCACCGCCTCGCACAGGGCGCGCAGCCGCTTGTCGCGCGGCAGCGGCACGCCCAGGGTCTGGGTGTCGGCGTGCGCCAGCTCGTCGAGCACCAGGTCGGTCAGCAGGCGGTCGCGCGCCGGTTCGGCCGCGCGCCGCGTGGCCGCGTCCATGGCCTGGATCAGCTCGCGCAACAGGGGAGAGACGACGATCATGCGGCAGGCCGTCCAGCCGGCGGGCGCGGCGCCCGCGTGGATGTAGAGCGTGCGCAACTCGGCGGCTTCGCGCACCGTGACGGCGTGGCGCATGCCGGGCGGAATCCACACCGCGCGCGAGGGCGGCACGATGTAGGTCACCGCCTGCAGGCTCGGGTCGTCGGGAGAGGCCATCGCCTGCACGATGCCGGTGGCGCAGTAGGCCAGCTGCCCCCAGGGGTGGCGGTGTGGTTCGAAGTGGGTGTCCGCGCTCAGGTCGCGGGCGCGCACGCGCACCGGGCGGGCCGCGTCGGGCGTGAAGGGGTCGGTGTCTCCGAGCTGCGTGGGGCCGGGGCGAGGGCGCTGAGGCATCGTTTTGGTGCGTTGGCGGATTTTCAACGAATTCTGACAGATCGTCGCGATTCGGCGAAGTCGGGCCGATCTACGATCACGCCATGTCCTCCTCCAGCACCACCTCATCCCTGCCGCCGCCCGTGGCCCTGCGGCAGGACGCCAGCCTCATCGGGCTGGTCGGCCTGGCCCACATGGTCAGCCACTTCAGCCAGCTGCTGCTCGCGCCGCTGTTCCCCTGGCTCAAGGACGCATTCAATGCCAGTTACGCGGAACTGGGTTTCCTGATGACCATCTTCTTCGTTACCTCGTGCGCGGTGCAGACCGCCTCGGGTTTCGTGGTGGACCGCCTCGGTCCCCGCCCGGTGCTGTTCGCCGGCCTGGCGCTGCTGGGCGTGGCGGCCTTCGGGTTCGCGGCCAGCACCGGCTACTGGATGATGGCCTTCTTCGCCATCGTGGCCGGCATCGGCAACGGCGTTTTCCACCCGGTGGACTACACCCTGCTCAACCGCAAGGTGAGCGCGCCCCGCCTGGGGCACGCCTACAGCGTGCACGGCATCACCGGCAGCCTGGGCTGGGCGCTCGCGCCGGCCATGATGGTGCCGATCGCCCTGGCTTATTCGTGGCGGGCGGCGCTGGCGAGCGCCGGGGTGCTGGCCTTCGTGGTGCTTGCCGTGCTGTGGTTCAACCGCGAGCGGCTCGCCCTGCCTGCCGCGCCCAAGCCCGCGCCGGGCGCCGCCCACGGGGCGGTGGAAAACCCCATGGCCTTCCTGCGCATCCCGGCGGTATGGATGTGCTTCGGTTTCTTCTTCTTCTATGCCATGGCGCTCAGCGTGGTGCAGGCCTTCGCGCCCGAGGCCGCGCGCCAGCTGCACGGTGTGCCCATCGCGCTGGTGGCGGTGTGCCTGACGATCTACATGGTCTGCTCGGCCGGCGGCATGGTGCTGGGTGGCTTCCTGGCCGCCGACCCGGCGCGCTGCGAACGCGTGGTGGGCGTGGGCTTCGGCCTGGCGGCCTGCCTCGCGCTGGTGCTGGCCTTTGCCCACGTGCCGGCGGCGGCGGTGCCCGTTCTGTTCGGCGCCATGGGCTTCTCGGCCGGTATCGCAGGCCCGTCGCGCGACCTGCTGGTGAAGAAGTCCACGCCCGACAACGCCACCGGCCGCGTGTACGGCGTGGTCTATTCGGGGCTGGACATCGGGCAGGCGATCTCGCCGCTGATCTTCGGCGTGCTCATGGACCACGGCCAGTTCCAGGGCGTGCTGATCGGCCTGGCGGTGGTGCAGGCGGTGCTCATCGCGAGCGCTTTCAACGTGCGCCGGGTGCGGCGCACCGTCTTGGCGCCGGCCTGAAGCGGGCCGGCCACCCGGGCGCCGCCGGTGCCGGTGTTGCGCCCGGCTGCCGAATATTTGCCGCCCTTCACGCGGTGGGCCTTGCCAGCGGGTATAAAAGCATCTTGATACATATACCCACCCGGCCGATTCCCGCACACCGCCCATGACGGCGCCCTCCCGTTTGCTGCAGCAGTGCTTCCAGGAAGCACTCTCCGGCGCGCCCGACATGCTGGCGCGCTGCGCCGACTCGGCCATTGCCAGCCTGCAGGCCGCGGAAAAAGCTTCCAAGGAAGTCGCCCAGCGCGACCGTCTCGCGCTGGCCTGGTGGGGTCTGTTGCAGAACAAGATCCAGTGGGGGCGCAGCTTCTCGCAGCACCTGCGCGATGCTTTGATGGCCTCGCCCGAGATGAACAGCTCGCGCCCGGCCCTGCTCTCCGAGTCTTCCCTGCTGTCGCTGGTGGAGGACGACGCGGTCAACGAGTCGCTCGAATCGGCCCGGCTGGTGCACAGCCTCATGCCGGTGGTGGAGCAGCAACTCGGCGTGCTCGATGCCCTGATGAGTTCGGTGATCGGCCTGCAGACGGTGCAGGCCGAGCGCAACCCCATGCGGCCCTCGGTCTTCGTGCGGGCGCTGCGCGAGCTCATGGCCTCGGCCGAATCCGAACCCGAGGTGCGCGCCCTGTGGTTGCGGCACATGGGCGACGCGCTGGCCCGCGAGTTGCAGAAGCTTTACGAGCGCGTGGCGCTGATCCTGCAGCGCGCCAACGTGCAGGAAGCCGGCTACCGCGTGCGGCTGGTGGAAGAGTCGGGCGCGTCCACCCGATCCGGCGGCCTGTCCACGCGCTCGGGCAGCCTGGGCACTTCGTCCCGCGCGGCCGGCCTGGGCGTCCCGTCCAGCAGCCAGTGGCAGGACGCCGGCGACACCGGGGGCAGCGGCCACCACGCGCCGGGCTGGGCCAGTGCCGATCCGCTGCCGTCCATGCAGACGCTGGCGCGCATGCAACCGGGCGAAGACCACCAGGTCTTCCATGACTTCCTGAAGCAGGGCGGCAAGCATTTCGACCGCCACCTGACCCCGGACTACTACGAGCAGGTGAGCGAGGAGCTCGCCGCCATCGAGGCGTTTGCCGCGATCCCGGTGCTCGACGAGTCCATGATCCTGGAGCAGCAGACGCAGTACCGCGACCTGCCGGTGGTGGACCGGCCGGCGCGCGAGATCGGCATCTCCAGCCAGCTCAGCCACAAGGCCTGGGGCACCTACGCCGCCGCGCACGAGCGCTCGCGCGTGCTCATGCACCTCAAGCAGAAGGCGCAGCGCGTCAGCCAGGCCGTGGGCCTGGACCTGGTGCGCACGCTGGTCAGCCAGGTGGCGAGCGATCCCTTGCTGCTCGGGCCGGTGCGCGAAGCGGTGGTGGCGCTGGAGCCGGCGCTGCTGCGCCTGGCCATGGCCAACCCGCGCTTCTTCAACGAGGACGAGCACCCCGCGCGGCGCCTGATCGAGAGCGTGGCGCAGCGCAGCTTCAAGTTCAACGACGAGTTCGCGCCCGAGTTCGACAGCTTCTTCCAGCCGGTGCAGAGCGCGTTCAACGAGCTCAACGCCACCGCCACGCGCGACCCCCAGCCGTTCGCCGACGTGCTCACCGAACTGCGGCAGGGCTGGGAAGCGCAGGACCAGAAGGAACTCGCGCTGCAGGACAACAGCCTGCAGTCCATCCGCTACGCCGAAGAGCGGCAGGCCATGGCCGACCAGATCGCCTGGGACCTGAGCCAGCGGCCCGACGTGGACAATGCGCCCGGGGTGATCCTCGATTTCCTCTATGGCCCCTGGTCGCTGGTGATCGCCTCGGCCAAGCTCAACGAGCCGGACGAGGCCGACCCCGGCGGCTACCGGAAGGTGGTGTCCAACCTGCTGTGGAGCGTGAAGAAGGAAGTCACGCTCAAGCGGCCCAAGGAGTTGTTCGCCATGGTGCCCGGCATGCTCGCCACGCTGCACGCGGGGCTGGACATGCTGGGCAAGACGCGCGAGGAAACCAAGCCTTTTTTCGATGCGCTGATGCGCCTGCACCAGCCTGTGCTCGGCCTTCGCCGCGCGCGCATCCGCGCCGATGCGAGCCACTCCGGCCTGCCGCCGATGGAGAACTCCGGCGCGATGCCCCTGGAGGAGGTGCCTTCCTCCATGTCCATGGACCTCGACGAAACCCTGCCCGCCACGCCCGAGCAGCGCAAGCCGAAGCCGCGCGCGCAGCCCTGGCTGGGCAAGCGCGAGCTGGAGGCCGCCGGTTTCGAGGACACCATGCCGACCGATTACGGCGACCTCATCGAAACCCAGGTGCAGGCCCGCGCCAGCGAGGACGATTCGCAGGCCGCGGCCCTGGCCGAAGAGGGCGAACTGGAAGACATCAACGCCGCCGCTACGCTGGTGGGCCTGCACGAAGGCGACTGGGTGGACCTGTATTCCCACCGCGAGTGGCTGCGCGCCCAACTCATCTGGGCCAGCAGCAAGGGCACGCTGTTCATGTTCGTGAGCCGGGGAGGCCGGCCGCATTCGATGACCAAGCGCAGCTGCGAACGCCTGATCGCCAGCCGCCTGTTGCGCCCGGTCAACACGCAGCAGGGTGTGGTGCAGAAGGCGCTGCAGGCCATGAAAAAGGCCGACCCCGCCGCCTCGTCGAGGTCGGCGGAGTCGGCCGCGGCCTGAAGGCCGTCGCCCGTTCACGGCCCCGCGTTCCAGCGGCGCACCACAATCTGCGTGCCGGTGGCGGAGAAGAGCTGCGCCCATCCGAGCACCGCGTGGCCTTGCCCGTTCATGGCCAGGGCCGGGGTGTACGACGGGTCGGTGTAGGTTTCCACCACCTCCGCCGTGGACCAGCCGCTGCCCGGTGTCAGGCGCGACACCGTGACGTTGCTGCCCACGGGATCGACCCAGGCGACCATCGCGCGGTCCGCGCTGTCCATGCCCACCACCGGCAGGCTGTCCCAGGTGCCGCCGTTGGCGCTGCGCAGCGTGGTCGGGCCGCTGAAGGCCACCGCCTGCGGGGCGGCCGCCGCCGCGTTCAGCGATTGGTCGGCATCGCCCCAGACCACCACCGCCGTGCCCGCCGCGTTCATGCGCAGCACCGGCGTGCTGACGAAGCCTTGCGTGTTGGGCACGGCTGGTGCCACGGTGCCCACCGCCGGTTGCCAGGCGCCGGCATTGAAGCGTTTGAACCAGATGGCGTTGTTGCCGGTGCCGCCCGCGATGTCGAGCTGGCCCCAGGCCAGCAGGCCGTTGCCACCGGCATCGAGCGCGAGGTCGTGCCGGCCCAGGGTCTGGAAGGCGCCCGCGTCGGTCACGATGGCGGCAGCGGTTCCCCAGCCCGCGCCCACGGTGAAGCGGTTGCCCCAGAGGTCACCGCCGCCGCCGGAGCGCTTCCACACGGTCAGTGCGTCGCCGGCGGGCGTCACCGCCACCACGGGGTCACCGTCCACGCTGCCGACCACCTCGTTGGTCTCGATCAGCTGCGGCGAACCCCAGCCGCCGCCGGGCGTGTAGCGGTTGGCGTGGATGCTGAAGCGCGTCGCCGGGCCGATCTGCGACCAGACCGCCACCGCGTTGCCGCTGTGGTCCGTGCCCACGCTGCTCACGCCGACCATGCCCGCGCCACTGTCCACCACCGCGGCGGCGCCCCAGCCGGTGGTGGGGTCCAGCGGCCTCGCATGCAGGTCCACCGTGGGGCCGGCCTGGATCCACAGCAGCATGCCGCGCCCCGTGGCCGCGTCCACCGACAAGCGCAGTTCGCTCACGTTGCCGGTGTTGCTCTCCAGCCGCTCGGGCGTGGACCAGGTGCCTCCCGAGACCGAGCGGCTGCTCCAGACGTGGTGCTCGGTGGTGCCCGGGTTCAGCTGGCGCCACACGGCGGTGGCCCGGCCCGCGTCGTCGATGGCCACCACCGGCGTCGCCGCGCCCGCGCCCGCCAGGTTCACCAGCTCACCCCAGCCCGCCTGGCTGGGCGCTGCCTTGAAGGCGGCCGCCACGGCTCGCGCCGCGCTCATCGTCACGTCGCAGCTCAGGGCCTGGTTGCGGCAGGCGCCGCTCCAGCCATCGAACACCTGGCCCGACGCGGGGCTGGCCGTCAGCGTGACCAGGGTGCCGGCGTTGAACTGGGCCTCGCAGCTGCTGCCGCAGCTGATGCCCGCCGGTGACGAAGTCACATCGCCGCTGCCGGTGCGCGTGACCGACAGGTCGAAGCGCGTGGCCGTGGTGGCCACGAAGGTGGCCGTGGCCGAGCGCGCCTGGTCCATCGACACGGTGCAGGTCAGCGCCGCGCCGCTGCAGGCGCCGCTCCAGCTGGCCAGTTGCTGCCCCGCCGCCGGTGTGGCCGTCAGCGTCACCGCGCTGCCGGTCGCAAAGGGTGCGCCGCAGGCGTCGTTGCAGTCCAGCCCGGTGGGCAGTGAGCTGATGTTGCCGCTGCCCACCACGGTCACCTCCAGCCTGCTGGTGTCCGGAGCGGGAGCGGGGCTGTTGCCACCACTTCCACTGCTGTTGTTCGAGCCTCCACAGGCGCCCAGCACGGCGGCCACCGCCGCCAGCACGGACAGCCGTGCGATCGTTCCTTGCCATTTCATTCATGTGCTCCATGGTTGTACATGGGGCGGATGCTAGGAACGAAGGGCGCGCGGCTCCATAGCACCATCGGGCAGGGCGATGCGCGCGCGCATCACCTGCCCGATGGTGCTGTTCCCCGCCGGGGAGGTCCCGCCTAGCATGGGTTCGCGGCAGACCTTTGCCGTCAAAACCGACTACTTTCATGACAGGAGAACCCATGCACTCACCCAGACTCTGGGTACCCACCCTTGCCGCGCTGCTGCTGCTCACCGCCGGTTGCGCCTCGATGGCCGTGACCGACGAGGCCATCGTCGACCGCACCGCCTTTGCGCTCGGCCTGGAGCGGAACGCGTTCACCGTGAGCAACCGCGTCGACGAGGGCACCACCACCCGCTACGCCGTGCGCACCAAGAGCGGCCAGGAATACGGCTGCTTCGTCGGCGGGTCCTTCAATGTGCTGGGGCGCTCGGTGTCCGAGGCGGTGTGCAGCCGCAAGGGCGCGCCGCCCGCGCGCAACCCCCTGTTGCGCTGAGCCCTTCCTCAATCGGGCTGCGGCGCCTGCTCCCTGGCGAACACCTGCCCCAGGAACGCGCGCAATTGCACCGGCCGCACCGGCTTGACCATCACCGTCAGGCCGGCGTCCTGGGCCAGCCGCATGTGCGGGCTTCCGGCGTCGCCCGTCACCATCACGGCGGGCAGCTCGTCACCCAGCAGCGCGCGCACATCGCGCAAGGCGTCGATGCCGCTGGCACCGTCGGGCAGGCGCAGGTCCACCACCAGGGCGTCGGGCCGGAACCCCGTCCGAATGTGGTCCAGGCTGGTGGCCGCATCCGCCGCCGAACGCACGTCGCAACCCCATGAGCGCAACAGGCCCGTGAGCGCGGCGCGCGCATCGGCGTCGTCCTCGATCACCAGCACCCGGTGGCCGGGCAGCAAAGCCTCTTGGGCGCCCGGCTCGGGATGGGGCGCGGCGCTCATCGTGACCTCGTCCATGGCCACGCGCCGCAGCTTCAGGGAAAACACGCTGCCCTGGCCGGGCGCCGAGCGCAGCACCGACACATCCAGCGACAGCAGGTCGCTCAGGCGCTTCACGGTGGCCAGGCCCAGTCCCAGGCCCAGGTGGCGGTCGCGGGCCGGGTTGCCCACCTGGTAGAACTCCTCGAAGATGCGCGGCAGGTCCTCTTCACCGATGCCGATGCCGGTGTCTTCCACATCCAGCCAGACGTGGCTTTCGTCGCTTGTCAGGGCGCAGGCCACCCGCACCGCGCCGCGCTCGGTGTAGCGGATGGCGTTGGAGACCAGGTTGCTCAGCACCCGGGCCAGCAGGGCGCGGTCGCTGTGCACGGCCAGCCGGGCCACATCGATGTCCAGCCGCAGGCCCTTGGCCAGCGCCAGTGGTTCGTGGGGCCGGCAGCACTCCCGCACCAGATCGTCCAGCGGAAAACTCGACCAGTGCGGTGCCATGTGGCCCACGTCGAGCCGCGTGATCTCCAGCAGGTCGTCGATCACCTCCGCCATGCCCTCCACGCACTCGACCAGGTGGGTGGACACCGCGGCCACGTCCACCTTGTGGCCCTGTTCCAGCAGCGTCTGAGACAGCAGGCGCATGGCGTGCAGAGGCTGGCGCAGGTCGTGGTTGGCCGCTGCAAAGAAGCGGGTGCGTGCCGCGTTCGCCTCTTCGGCCACGCCGCGCGCGGTTTCGCTGCGTTCGTTCTCTCTTTGCAAGGCGACGATCAGTTCCTCGTTGCGCTGGCGCTGGACGTGGATCTCGCGCAGGGCCAGCGACTGGTTGCGGCCGCTGACCAGGGCGTACACCCCGATCAGGAACACCAGGAACGCCAGCACCGCGTGGTATGGGTTGGCCGTCCACAGGTCGCGCAGGATCAGCGGGCCGAGCACCAGACCCACATGGGCGATCAGCGTGAGGCGAAAGCCGGGCAGGCGCACCGAGCCGCCCATGGCTATCGCCACCAGCGTGATGTGCAGGATGGACTCCGCCTGGGGCGGCCCCGGGGTCAGCAGGACCACGCTCAGCAGGCCCCACAGCGCGGCATGCACCAGCGTGCTGCTCAGCCACCAGCGGATCAGGCGGACCGAGCGCGGTACGCGGTGCACGAAAAGGGACGCCACCAGCCTCTGCGTGCTCACCGCGCAGAAGGCGGCCAGCCACCAGTCCAGGCGCGAATCGGTCTGCGAGTCGGCGAACTGCAGGTAACAGATCAACGCGCCCAGTGTGCTCAGGAACCACACCGCCGGGGTGGTGCGCACCAGCCGGTTGATCTGGTCCACCTCCAGCGCGGTCGGGCCCGGGGCGCTGGTGGACCGGTCCATTCAGATGAGGCCCGAGTCGCGTGCCAGCACCAGCAGGTGCGTGCGGTTGCGCGCGCCCAGCGCATCCAGCAGCGCGGTGACGTGCAGCTTCACGGTGCGCTCGGCTATGCCCAGTTCGTGCGCAATCTGCTTGTTCTGCTGGCCCCGCGCCACCAGCAGCAACACCTCGAGCTGTCGGGCTGTCGGGCCGGAGGTCGCTGCTCCCGTGAGAAGCCTGCCGGCAACTTCCGCCGCGTGGAAATGTTCGCCACCACCCACGATCTTCTCCAGCGCAGCCAGGATCTCGGCGATCGGCAACGACTTGCCCAGAAAGCCCGCGGCGCCGGCCGTGCGCGCCTGCGCCAGCAGGTGCCGGTCTTCCTGGCCCGAGATCAGCACGCGTGCGACGAGCGGGTGGTGCGTGCCGAAGCGCCGCAAGCCGGCCAGCCCATCGTCGCCCGCCAGCCGGTAGTCGATCAGCACCACATCCAGCCCGGGCCATTGCCGGGCCAGCGCCAGCCCGTGTTCCAGGTGCAGCACCGCCCGGGCGTCGATGCCTGGGCGCAGGTGGGTGAGGGCGTGAACGAACCCGACGCCGAACATCGGGTGGTCATCGATGAGGAGCAGGTTCATGGGCGTGTCGATTCTGGGCCCACCATGCACTTTTGGGCACTGCCCCAAGGGGCAGGTCACCGCCTTTCGGGAATATCGCCACGGATTCTTGACATCCTCGAGAACCCCTCAATCGAATGCAGAAGAACCCGGCCTTCCACGCCTGGCACGACGGCTTCCACCGCCACCGAGCGCGTGCTGGTCAAGTGAGTCGCGAGGGCCTGTGCCGCGCGCACATGCGCAGCCGCTGGGTGCGGCATTGCCGCTGTGTCGGCTGGCTCCTACAAGCTGCGTCGCCATGCACCGACATGCCGGATCGGTGCCTGCGCGGATCATCCGTGCAAGCCCAACACCGCATCGAGGAGCCCGCAATGAACAGCACCACCCACATGAGCCCACCCCGCGACAGCGGTTGGCTCGGCGTCTTTTCCAATGCCTTGGTCTGGCTGCTGTTGGCGACCGCCGGCCTGCTGCTGATGTGGTTCGTGGCGGTGCTCAATGACGTCACGCAACGCGGCGAGCAGCGCCGCCTGCAGCAGCGCACGACAGGGTCGCTGATCCTCGCCGACGAGGCCGCGCGGCGCGGCCCCCTCCCGGCCGCCGTGCTCACAGCGAGCAACGAGAAGCTCATCACTCGTTGACAGTCTCCGTGTCGAAATCCCATAATCCAGTTGATCAACTGGTTTTTTGGGGCATGACATGGCATCGCGGGCAGAGAGTGAACTGAAGCGCCAGCACCTGACCGAGACGGCGGCCGACCTGGTCCATCGACATGGGTTTTCCAACACGTCCCTGGCCGACGTTGCCACGGCGGCGCGGATTCCGCTGGGCAGCGTGCATTTCTATTTCCCCACCAAGGAGTTGCTCGCCAGCGCCATCATGGATTTGCGCGTCGGCGTCATCCAGCGCCGCCTGACGAGCTGGGATGCGCTCAAGAACCCGCGTGCCCGGCTCGCGTCGCTGGCCGATGTCTGGCTGCGCGACCGGGAGTCCGACACCCGGCACGGCTGCCCAGTCGGCAGCCTGTGCTATGAGCTGGGCAAGGACGGCGGGACGCTTGGCCAGCTGGCCTCGAAGCCTTTTTCTCTTCTGCTGGCGTGGTGCACGAGGCAGTTCGCGGCGATGGGTCTGGCGCGCAGCGCGCGCCAGCACGCCATTCAGCTGCTGTGTTCGCTGCAGGGCATGGGCATCCTGGCCAATGCGCTCAAGGACCCCAGGGTCATCGATACCGAAGCCCGCCAGATCAAGGCCTGGCTTCGCTCGCTGGAACCACGCGCCAGTGCCTGCTAGTTTTTTCACCCTGGAGTTTTGACGATGACATTTTTCGCTCGCACCTTGCTTGCATCGGCGTTGGTTTTCGGCGCCGTCGCGGCCTCTGCCGACGAGTTCGCGCCCTACGGCACTGCCAAGGTCGACATGCACGAGTACCCGACCATCAATGCTGTCTTCGATCTCAACTACGAGAACCCCGGAGACATGAACATCCTCTACAACTTCGTCAACAACACCCGCACGCCGCTCAAGGGCAAGATGGTGGTGGTGACGCACGGCCCCGAGCTTCGGGTGTTCGCGAAGGAGAACTACGAGAAGTACCAGGGCATCGTGGACAAGATGGCCGAGCTGGCGAAGAACGGGGTCGAGTTCCGCATGTGCAGCAACGCCATGCGGGCAGCGGGTTTCCAGCCGAACGACATGCACGGGTTCATCACCGTCGTGCCCGCAGGCTTTCCGGAGATCGCCTACCTGCAGTCCCAGGGCTACCGGTACATCAATCCGATCCCGCTGCCGGTCAAGGACGTGCGCTACATGGACCAGCCTCAACTGAAAAAATGAGCGCTCGCGAAAAGTGGACCACCCCCCACCGCTCGCTGGTTGCCGAGACCCAGGACCTCGCCGCGCAGCGGATCCGGGAGTTGCTGCTGGCCATGTTCCAGAGGCCAGAGACGGCTCAAGGCGCGCCCGTCCCGGGCAAGGCCGAGCGGCGGCCTGAGAACATCGGCCCGGACGTCGATCTGCGCCGGCCTTGATGGGCGGGCCCCGCGCCGTGCGCGGGGCCTGGGGCTCACACCGCGCTGCGGTGCCGTTCGATGCAGGTCTTCAGGACCTCGTCGTGATCGCGTTTCCACCAGTTGCCGGTGGAGAAGATCTCCACCTCGCTGAACCCGGCGAAGCCCTGCGCTTCCACCCAGCCGCGGATGCGCGGGATGTCGATCACGCCGTCGCCCATCATGCCCCGGTCGTTGAGCAGGTCGGTGGTGGGGGTGAGCCAGTCGCACACGTGGAAGGCCAGCAGCCGGTTCTTGCCCGCGCGCTCGATCTGCGCCTGCAGCTTGGGGTCCCACCACACGTGGTACACGTCCACCGCCACGCCGATCGCGCCGGTCTGGCCCGGGTCGAGCCCGTCGCACACGTCCAGCGCCTGTTCCATGGTGTTGATGCAGGCGCGGTCGGCCGCGTACATCGGGTGCAGGGGTTCAATGGCCAGCGGCATGCCGTTGGCCTTGGCGTACTCGAGCAGTTCGGCAATGCCTTCGCTCACCTGCTGGCGCGCGCGGCCGATGTCCTTGTGCGCGGCCTGGCCGGCCAGCGCACCGGGCAGGGCGCCCACCACCAGCACCAGGCAGGGTGCGTTCAGTTCGCAGGCCTCGTCCACCGCGCGGCGGTTGTCGTCACGAGCGGCCTGCAGCCCGGCGGCATCCACCGCCGGGAACATGCCGCCCCGGCAGTAGCCCGAGAGCTTCAGGCCGAGCGACTTCACCTGGGCTGAGATGGTTTTCAGCCCGACGGCGGCGACCTGGTCCCGCCACGGCGAGATGGCCGGGATGCCGTGGCGCGCGCAGGCGTCCAGGATCTGATCGAGCGGCAGGTCCTGCCCCCGGCTCTTGCGCACCGTGGCCGTGTTGAGGGACAACCAGCGGTGGTCTTGGGAGAAGTCGCGCATCGATCAGGCCTCCACGCCGTGCAGGGCCAGCAGCGTGCCCATGCGGCGCACGGCCAGCTCGGGTTGCTCCAGCAGGTTGGCCGCATCGGCCAGGCGGAACAGCTCGGCGAAGTGTTGCAGCGAGCGCGTGCTTTGCTGGCCACCGACCATGGTGAAGTGCGACTGGTGGCCGTTGAGCCAGGCCATGAAGACCACGCCGGTCTTGTAGAAGCGCGTGGGCGCGGCAAAGATGTGGCGCGACAGCGGCACCGTGGGGCCGAGGATGTCGTGGAACTTCTGCAGGTTGCCCTGCGCGAGTTCGCCCAGCGCGGCGCTGGCGGCGGGTGCGATGGCGTCGAAGATGCCCAGCAGCGCGTCGCTCTGGCCGTGCGTCTTCTCGGCACCGAAGCCGTCGCCGGCGATGAGCTCGGCGTAGTTGAAATCGTCGCCGGTGTACATGCGCACGCCCGGGGGCAGGCGGCGGCGCATCGCGATCTCCTTGTCCTTGTCGAGCAGGGAGATCTTGATGCCGTCCACCTTGTCCGGGTGTGCCGCGATCACGGCCAGCGCGGTGTCCATGGCCTTGTCGGGGTCGTTGTCGCCCCAGTAGCCCTTGAGTGCGGGGTCGAACATGTCGCCCAGCCAGTGCAGCACCACGGGCTGTTTCGCCTGGCTCAGGATGCGGTCGTACACGCGCTCGTAGTCGGCCGGGCTCTTCGCGACGCGGGCCAGGGCTCGGCTGGCCATCACGATCAGCTTGCCGCCGAGCTTCTCGATGGCGGCCATCTGCTCTTCGTAGCCGGCGATGACTTCATCGACCGTCTTCACGTTCTCCAGCACGAGGTGGTCGGTGCCGCAGCCCGAGGCCACCAGCGCACCGGGCACGTCCCTGGCGGCGTCGAGCGAGCGGCGGATCAGCTCCAGCGAGGTGGGCCAGTCCAGGCCCATGCCGCGCTGGGCCGTGTCCATGGCCTCGGCCACACCCAGGCCGAGCGACCAGAGCCGCTGGCGGTAGGCGATGGTCGCGTCCCAGTCCACCGCGCACTGCAGCCAGGGGTCGATGGCGGCGAGCGGGTCGGCCACCACGTGGGCGGCGGAGTAGGCGATGCGGTTGAACTTCACGCCCGGCGCGGGCTTCACCGGGGTGGTGCCGCGCAGGGTGTAAGCCTCGACCTGGCCCGAAGCCGTGGGCAGTTTGAGAGAAAAGGTCATGTGGATGCTCCAGAGCGCAACGCGCGAGATGGTCGGATCAAGAGACACCGCGGAACCGGCTTTGCCGGGCCGCAGGTGTCGCCCCCTTGAGGGGGTCGCGCGAAGCGCGGCGGGGGTGTCTTCCGGTCTTCAGACTTTCAGTTCGGGCACATCGACCCAGCGGCGCTGTTCCCAGCTCTCCAGCGCGGCTTCCACCAGCTGCACGCCCTTGGCGCCTTCGGGCAGCGTCCACTTGTAGGGCTCGTTCTCCACCACGTGGCGGATGAAGTGTTCCCACTGGATCTTGAAGCCGTTGTCGTAGACCTGCGTGTCCGGCACGTCCTGCCATTGCTCGGAGAAGTTCATCGTCTGCTTGACGTCCGGGTTCCACACCGGGCGCGGCGTGTTCACGCGGCTCTGGGCCTTGCAGCCGGTCAGCGTCGCGACGGCGGAGCCGTGCGTGCCGTCGACGTGGAAGGTCACGAGGTCGTCGCGGTTCACGCGGGTGGCCCAGCTCATGTTGAGCTGCGCGATCACGTTTTCGCCGTTGTGGCCGGTGAGCTCGGCGGTGGCGTAGGCCGCGTCGTCGGCGGTGCACTCGTAGGGCTTGCCGGCTTCGTCCCAGCGCGTGGGGATGTGCGTGGTGCCGATGCACGAGACCGACTTCACTTCACCGAACAGGTTGTCCAGCACGTAGCGCCAGTGGCACATCATGTCCAGGATCATGCCGCCGCCGTCTTCCTTGCGGTAGTTCCAGCTCGGGCGCTGGATGGGCTGCAGGTCGCCTTCGAACACCCAGTAGCCGAACTCCAGGCGCACGCTGAGCATGCGGCCGAAGAAGCCGGCGCGGCGCAGCATGTCGAGTTTGCGCAGCCCGGGCAGGAACAGCTTGTCCTGCACGGCACCGTGCTTGAGGCCCGAGCTCTGCGCCAGGCGCGCGATCTCCACCGCCTCGTTGAGGTTGGTGGCGATCGGCTTCTCGCAGTACACGTGCTTGCCGGCGCGGATGGCCTTGGCCAGCAGGGTGGGGCGCATCTGCGTGGTGCCGGCGTCGAAGAAGATGGTGTCGCTCTTGTTGGCCAGCGCGGCATCGAGGTCGGTGCCCCAGCGCGGGATGTTGTGGGCCTTGGCCAGCGCTTCCATCTTCTCGGCGTTGCGGCCGACCAGGATGGGGTCGGGCATGACCCGGTCGCCGTTGGAGAGCGTCACACCGCCTTGCGCGCGGATCGCGCAGATGGAGCGGATCAGATGCTGGTTCATGCCCATGCGTCCGGTCACGCCGTGCATGATGATCCCGAGTTGTTGAACGGCCATTGTCGAATTCCTTCTCTTCGCTTTGAAAACCCCGGGGCCGGGGTCAGTTGGTCACTTGCAGGCCGGCGGCTTTCACCAGCACGGCGTTGCTCTTGATTTCTTCCTTGATGTAGGCATCGAACTGCTCGGGCTTGAGCGTCCAGGCATCGGCGCCCAGCTTGAGGAAACGTTCCTTCACTTCCGGCGTGGCCAGGGCCTTGACGACTTCGTCGTGCAGGCGGTTGACGACGTCGCGCGGCGTCCTGGCCGGGGCCATCATCCCGATCCAGAAGTTGAATTCGGAGCCGGGCACGCCGGCTTCGGCGGTGGTGGGCACATCGGGCAGGGCACTGGCGCGGCGCGGCGAGCCCACGGCCAGGGCCAGCAGCTGGCCTTCCTTGATCTGGCCGATCACCGGGGCGATGGGCGAGAAGTAGTAGTCCACGCGGCCGGCGAGCACTTCGGTGACGGCTTCTGCGGAGCCCTTGAAGGGGATGTTCACCGCGTCGATCTGCGCGGCCATCTTGAACTTCTCGGCGTTGAGGTGGGTGGCGCTGCCCTGGCCGGCGGAGGCGAAGTTCATCTTGCCGGGGTTGGCCTTGGCGTTGGCCACCAGCTGCGGCAGCGTCTTGAGGTTCCTGCTCGGCGCGATCACCAGCACGTTGGGGGTGGAAGAGATCGGGGTGACGCCCGCGAAGTCGTTCACCGTGTCGAAGGACAGCTTGGCGAAGGTGGAGGGGCTCACCGTGTGCGAGGACGAGTGGATCATGATGGTGTAGCCATCAGGCGCGGCCGCGGCCACCGCCGCCTGGCCGATGGTGCCGCTGGCGCCGCCGCGGTTGTCCACCACGATGGGCTGGCCCATGCTCTGGCTCATCTTGTCCGTGATCGCGCGCGCAATGATGTCCGTGGTGCTGCCCGCGGCGAACGGCACGATCACGCGGATGGCCTTGTTCGGGTAGGCCTGCTGCGCGGCGGCAGGCAGGCTGGTGGCGAGAGCGAACGCGGCCAGGGCGGTGGCGTGGATCAGTTTCATGCTTGTCTCCAGTGAAAAAGGCTGGTTGTTGGTTTAATTCACCAGTCAGTGAATAGTGGAAATTATAGAAGCGGTCGCGAAAGATGCGCAAGCGGAGATTGCGGGCCTTGAATTCAGGGTTTTCCCTTGGTTTTGCGGGCTTGAGCGCGCCAGGACGCGGCTCGGCCACCGCCGCCACGGCCGCGAGTGGTGAGCCGCAGACCGCTTTCAATTAACCATTTGGTGAAATTTCAGGCAATGGCCTGCAAGCTGCGCCATTGCGGCACGGCCGCGGTCGCGAAGCCCGGCGCGTGCAGGGCGTTCAGGTCGAGCCGGCCCTGGTGCACCGCCAGGTGCGGGCGGCCCGCCGTGGTCTCGTAGAAGCCGGGGTGCGCGCGCGCGAAGGCCAACGCTTCATCGGCGGGCGCGGGGCCGAAGCCGTCCACATAGTGATGGCCGTTGCGTTCGATGTGGCGCACGCCCAGGCTGGCCGCGAGCAGGGTGTCCTGTTGCACCGCCAGGCCGGCCTGGCAGGTGAGGTCTTCGCCCGAGAGCAGCAGGCGGGGGTCCTGCGCGATGCGGTGGGCGTTGCGCAGCGAGCGGTAGATGCCCTTGCAGGCCTTGCTGGAGATGCCGTGGTAACCCAGCGCCAGGCCCTCGTCGAGCGCGGCCGCGTGGTCGTCGGACTCATCCAGGATCACGGGCACGCCGATGCCCAGCGAGGCGATCGATTCGCGCAGCGCCACCGCGCGCGCCAGGGGCTGCTCCAGCAGCAGGGTGCGGCGCAGCAGATCGGCCAGCGCGGGGGTGGTGCGCAGCGCCTGCCAGAACTTGCCCAGGCTGGTGGCATCGGTGAAGGTTTCGTTGCCGTCGAGCGTGACGCGGTAGTCCCCACCCAGGCGCTGCAGCACCTCGGCGATGCGGGTGAGGCGCTCCACGTCGGCGCCGATCTGCCCGCCGAGCTTGAGTTTGAAGTGGTGCAGGCCGTGGCGCTGGATCGCGGCCTCCAGCGTGGCGGGAAGCCCGTCCTGCGGATCGGCGCCCTGGTCGCTCTCGACCAGGCGGTCGGCCAGGCCCACGGTGTGGCGCAGCACCACGTGCGTGGGGCGCACCAGATCGAGCCGCGGGCCCCAGGGGTCGCCGAGCACGCCGGCGTGCACGCCGTCGACCCACGAGCGGCCGGCCGCGCGCAACGCCGCGTCGGCCACGGCCTTGTCCAGCAGGGCGGGGCCGAACTGCGCGGCCAGCCGCGGCAGCTGCCGCACCACCGAGGTGGCGATGGCCGCCTCACCCGCCTCGTGCGACAGCGCATGGGGGCTGAGCGCCTCGCGGGTCGCCTGCACGGCCTCGCGCGCGTTGCGCAGCGATTCGCGCAGCTGTTCGAAATTCTGTTCGTGGGTGAGCGTGGGCGATTTGTCGAACCACTTGGGCACCATCAGTTCGGCGCTCGCGCCTTCCACGCGCCGGCCATTCACCTCGGCGAGCACGCGCACGAAGGCCTGAGGGCATTGCGTGACGGTGGCGGCACCGAAACGGAAGGGCAGGCGCAGCGTGACGTGGCGCTCGTACAGCTGCACCTCGTGCACGCGCAGGGTCACAGCGCTCATGACAGGGTCCTCCAGATCTCACGCACATGCTGCGCCGAGGCCTGGGCGCAACCCAGGCCATCGGGCACGTATTCAAAGGGTTCCACCGCCACCCAGCCGGCGTAGCGCCCGTCTTTGAGCGCCTGCAGCACGGGGCGCTGGTCGGTCTCGCCCTGGCCGGGGCCGCGGCGGTTCCTGTCGTTCACCTGCATGTGCGCGATGTGGCCGCTGGCGAGAAAGCGGCGCAGCACCTCGTGCACGGGCTCGGTTTCGTTGTGCGAGGCGGCGCTCACGTCGAGCATGGTGCGGATGGCGGGCGAGCCGATGCGATCGACCATCGCGGCGGCCTCGGCCACGGTGTTGACCACCGGGGTTTCGAAGCGGCCCAGTGGTTCGATGCAATAGACCACGCCCGCGTCCGCGGCGTGTGGCGCGAGTTCGGCCATGGCGGCTTCGAAGCGGGCGGCAGCGTCCGCCACGCTCTGGCCGGGGCCGGGCGAGCGCTGCCTGGGTGAGCCGTGCACCAGCACGCGCGCGCCGCAGGCGGCGGTGAAGTCGATCAGGCGGCGCAGCAGGTCCAGCGTGCGGCGGTGCAAGGCTTTGTCATCGCTCACCAGCGAAAGGCCGGCGGGCTTGACCAGCAGCCAGTGCAGGCTGGAGACGGCCAGGCCGTGGCTGTGCGCGGTGGCGCGCACGCGGTGGGCGGCGGCGCTGTCGAGCGCCTCGGGTTCGTCGGTCAGCGTGAAGGGGGCGATCTCCAGGGCGTCGTAGCCCATGCGCTCGGCGGCCTCGCACTGCGCCGCCAGCGGCAGGGGCTGCAGCACCTCGTTGCACAAGGCCAGTTTCATGCCGGCGCCCTGGTGCGGCTTCGGCGGCCGTACAGCGCCCAGAGCTTCCAGGCGATGGTGGCGAAGATCAGGGCGGCGACGGTGCCGGCGATGGGGCGGGTGAAGAAGGGCGAGAGGTCGCCGTCGGAGAGGACCAGCGCGCGGCGCAGGTTCTTCTCCAGCAGGTCGCCGAGCACGATGCCCAGCACCAGCGGCGCCATCGGGTAGCCGTAGTGGCGCAGGCCGAACCCGATCAGGCCGAAGACCAGCATCACATACACATCGAACAGGCGGCCGGCGATGGCGAAGCTGCCCACCGCGCACAGCACGAAGACGATGGGGGTGATCAGGTGCTGTGGCACGCGCAGCACCTGCACCAGGGCCTTGGTGAGCACCAGGCCGAAGATCAGGATGCCGATGGTGGCGAACAGCATCATGGTCACCACGTCGTACACGAACTCGGGGTTCTCCACCATGATCAGCGGCCCGGGCTTGACGCCGTGGATGATCATCGCGGCCATCAGCACGGCGGCCGGCGCCGAGCCGGGAATGGCCAGGGTGAGCACGGGGATCACCGCGCCGGGCACGCAGGCGTTGTCGCCGGTCTCGGCGGCCATCAGGCCTTCAACCGAGCCCTTGCCGAACTTCTCCTTTTCCTTGCTCGCGCGCTTGGCCGCCGCGTAGGACGACCAGGCCGCCACGTCCTCGCCCACACCGGGCACGATGCCCACGCCCGTGCCGATCAGGCCCGAGCGCAGGATGGTGCGCCAGTACTGCAGCACGTCGCGCACCTTGGGGATGACGGTGTCGAAGGCGCTGATCTTCACCGGCGCCTGCCGTTCGCGCATGGCAGTGAGCAGCTCGGCAAAGCCGAAGGCGCCGACCAGCGCGGGCACCAGCTGAATGCCGCCGGCCAGATCCCTCACGCCGAACGCGAAGCGCTCGTAGCCGTATTGCGGCTCCTGGCCGATGGTGGCGATGAACAGGCCGGCGATGCCGGCGATCCAGCCCTTGAGCGGGTCGTCGCCGGTGAGCGTGCCGGCGATGATGACGCCGAAGAGCGCCAGCCAGAAGAACTCGTAGGCGCCGAACTTCAGCGCCAGGCCACCCAGCACAGGCGTGAGCGTGGCCAGGAAGAACATGCCGATCAGCGTGCCCATCACCGAGCCGGTGGTGGCGATGCCCATGGCGCGGCCGGCCAGTCCCTGGCGCGCGAGCGCGTAGCCGTCCAGGCAGGACGCGGCCGAGGCCGGCGTGCCCGGGATGTTGAGCAGGATCGCTGAACGCGAGCCGCCGTAGATCGAGCCCACGTAGGTGCAGATCAGGATCGGCAGCGCCTGGCTGGGTGGCAGCTTGAGTGTGAGCGTGGTCATCAGCGCCAGAGCCATGGTGGCCGTGAGGCCTGGCAGGGCGCCCATGACCACCCCGACCAGCGAGGCCAGCAGGGCGTAGGCAATCGTTTCGGGGCCGCTGAAACGGGCGATCGACTGCCCGAACATGATCAGTCCGTCAAACATGGTGCTCCTAAGGAAGACGGACGAGGAAGACCTGCTCGAACACCAGGGTGACGACGGCCGAGGTGAGCACACCGGCCAGCACCGCCACGGTGGCGCGGCGCGCGGGCGCCAGGTTCGCGGGGGCGAACAAGGCCACGAAGGTCGCAACGAACAGGGCCGTGACCAGCCAGAACGGCGCGCGCCCGATCAGCAGGCCGGCGTACACGAGCGTGAGCGCCAGCGTGACGAGGATGCGCCGATTCAGCAGCGGCTCTGAGGGCGCTGCGGACTCCTGGGCCCGGCGCGCCCAGCCGCGCGCCATCAGCACAAGGCCGAGCAATGCGACGAGGCAGCCGATCATGCCGGGCACGAAGCCCGGCATGGTGTAGAGCTGCGCGCCCATGGACTCGAAGCGGTCCATGCGCACCGAGCCGACCACGATCGCCAGGCCGAACACCACCCAGCCCGCACCGCCCCAGAGGTCGGAGCGGGCGGTTTTTCCACCCTCGCTCATGCTGTGTTCCGTGTGGGTGGATCAGGGCTTGGGAATGCCGACGGTGTCGGGCGACACCTTGGCCTTGCCGGCCGCCTGCTGCGTCCAGGCGTAGGACTGGATGGCCGGGAACACGGCTTTCTGCGCCTCTTCGCCCGCCATCGGCGCGAACATGGCGCCGCGCGACTGCGCGTACTTCCTCAGGGCCTCGCTCTTGACCATTTCGGTGGCCCAGATCCTGTCCAGCGTCTGTGCCACCACCGGCGGCGCGGCCTTGGGCACGAAGATGCCGAAGTAGTTGATCGGGTCCTTGAAGCCGGGGATGAACTGAGACAGCGGCGGGATGGTGCCGAAGCCCTCGATCTCGATCGACTTGTCGCCCACCACCGCCAGCGGGCGGATCTTCTTGGCTCGGATCATGTCGGTCTGCTCGGCCGCGAGCTGCGTGGTCACTTCCGTCTCGCCCGAGGCGGCGGCCACAGCGGCCGGTGCGCCACCGTCGTAGGTGACGTGCTTGTAGGTCACGCCGGCGGCGCGCGCGATGGCTTCGATGGCCGAATGGCCGCTGGAATTCACGCCCGCGGTGGCGACCGAGACCGCGCCCGGCTTGGCCTTCATGGCCGCCAGCAGCTCGGTCATGGTCTTGTAGGGCGCGTCGGCGTTGACGCCGACCACCGCGATGTGCGCCACGTTCAGGTAGAGGTTCCAGTCGGTGGCGGAGGTGTCGAGCATGCCCAGCACCTTGTAGGTGCCCAGGTCCTTGGCGCCGCCGGCGGTCCAGGTGTAGCCGTCGGGTGCGGCGGCCATGGCGTTCTTGGTGCCCACCGAGCCCGAGGCGCCGGGCTGGTTCATCACCACGATCTTCTGGCCCAGGTGTTTTTCCAGTTCCGCTGCGGTGACGCGCGTGACCTGGTCGGTTGAGCCCCCCGGCGCCCAGGGCACGATCAGGGTGATCGGCCGGTCGGGCTTCCACTGGGCCATGGCGCTGGCCGAGACAACGGCCAGCAGGGAGGTGATCAACAGGTGGCGAAGGGGCAGGGCGGTCTTCATGCGTTGTCTCCAGGGGTTTAATTCACCGAGCGGTTAATACTAGAAACCACCCCCTGCGACGTCAAGCCGCCAGCCGTGTCAGTTCCTCAGGACATACCCTAGGATCACATCGCACATGTGGGAGAGCCGTTCGTTGTGCGCCTTGGGCGTCATGAGGTCGCGCCCGAAAATGGCCGACAGCGTGTGGTTGTTCGAGAGGTAGAAGTAGGACAGGCCGGCGATCGACACGTAGAGCTGCAGGGGGTCGATACCGCCGCGGAAGGTGCCGTCGGCGTGGCCGCGTTCGACCACCTCGGCCAGCGTGGCGATCAGCGGCGAGTTGAGCTGGCGCGCCCGCTCGGACTGCGCGAGGTGCCGCGCGCGGTGCAGGTTGGCGCTGTTGAGCAGGGTCAGGAACTCGGGATGTTCGAGGTAGTAGTTCCAGGTGAACTCGACCAGCCGGCGCAGCGCGATCTCGGGCTTGAGGTGCAGCAGGTTGAGCTGCTGTTCCTCTTCGCGGATGTCGCGGTAGGCCTGTTCCAGCACCGCCTGGAACAGGCGCTCCTTGTCCTCGAAGTAGTAGTAGATGAGGCGCTTGTTGAGGCCGGCGCGCTCGGCGATGCGGTCCATGCGAGCACCGCCCAGCCCATGCTCGGAGAACTCGTCTCGCGCCGCGTTCAGAATGGTATTCTGCGATCGGTCGGCGTCTCTCAAGCGCTCTTCCGCGACCGGTGTGGGTGTGCTGCTCATGCCAACATAATTCTCTAATTGGTTAATAAAGTCAAATGACCCGGATCGCTGGCCATCTGCTTGTGGAATGCCTCATTGTCCAGGGTGTGACCCATGCCTTCGGCGTGCCGGGCGAAAGTTACCTGGCGGTGCTCGACGGCTTTCACGCCCATGCCGATCGCATCCGCTTCGTGACCAACCGGCAGGAGGGGGGCGCGGCCTTCATGGCCGAGGCCCACGGCAAGCTGAGCGGCCGGCCCGGCGTGTGTTTCGTGACGCGTGGGCCCGGTGCCACCAACGCGTCCATCGGCCTGCACACCGCGTTCCAGGATTCCACCCCCATGGTGCTGTTCGTGGGCGATGTGGCGAGCGACGCGCGCGACCGCGAGGCCTTCCAGGAAGTGGACTATGCCGCCTTCTTCGGCCCGTCCACCAAGGGCATGGCCAAGCGCGTGGAGCGCATCGACGATGCGCGCCGCATTCCCGAGTACGTGGCGCGCGCCTTCGCCACCGCCATGAACGGCCGGCCCGGCCCGGTGGTGCTGGTGTTGCCCGAGGACATGCTCACGCAGCCGGTGGATGCCGAGCCCTTGCCGCGCGTGGAGCCGGTGCAGGCCTGGAGCGACCCGGGCGCGCTGCGCGAGCTGCGCACGCTGCTGCTGGCGAGCGAGCGGCCGCTGGTGATCGCCGGCGGCGGCGGCTGGACGCCGCAGGCCGCGGCCGCGCTGCAGCGCTTCGCCGAGAACTGGCAGCTGCCGGTGGCCAACGCCTTCCGCTTCCAGGACACCTTCGACAACCACCACCCGCTGTACGCAGGCGACGTGGGGCTGGGCATCAACCCCGCGCTGGCGCGCCGCGTGCGCGAGAGCGACCTGCTGATCGCGCTGGGTCCGCGCCTGGGCGAGGCCACCACCGGCGGCTACACGCTGGTCGAAGCGCCGGTGCCGGCCCAGAAGCTGGTGCACATCCACGCCAGCGCCGAGGAACTGGGCCGGGTGTACCAGCCCACGCTCGCGATCCACGCCACCATGAACGCCGCCGCGCGCAGCCTCGAGGTGCTCACCGCGCCGCCGTCCGTGCCCTGGAGCGCCTGGGCGCAGGCCTGCCATGCCGACTACCTTGCCAACATCGACGTGACCAACGGCGGCATCACGCTGCCCGGCACCATCGACATGCCGGCCCTCGTCCACACCCTGCAGCGGCACCTGCCGGCCGATGCCGTGCTCACCAACGGCGCGGGCAACTTCGCCAGCTGGCTGCACCGCTTCTTCCGCCACCATGGCCTGGCCAAGGGCCACAAGACGCAGCTGGCGCCCACCAATGGCGCCATGGGCTATGGCGTGCCGGCCGGCATCGGCGCGGCCATTGTCAGCGGGCGCACCGCCTTCACCATCGCGGGCGACGGCGACTTCCTCATGAACGGGCAGGAGCTGGCCACCGCGACGCAGCACGGTGCGAAAAGCATCGTGCTGCTGCTCAACAACGGCAGTTTCGGGACCATCCGCATGCACCAGGAGCGCGAGTACCCGGCGCACGTGAGCGGATCCGGCCTGACCAACCCCGATTTCTGCGCGCTCGCCCGGGCCTATGGCTACGCGGCCGAGCGCATCACCCACACCGCCGAGTTCGAGCCCGCGCTGCAGCGCGCCCTGGCCGCGCCGGTGGGCACGGTGATCGAGGTGCTGCTGGACGTGGAGGTGATCACCACGCGCGGCACGCTCGGCGCGATCCGCCAGGCCGCCCAGCGCACGGCCCTGTGAATACGTCACAAAGTCCGGGGCAGCTTCACACACCCCGTCGGTAGCGCCCCTGCCTAGACTGGCCCATCCATCAACGGGGGTTGGTCATGTGGCAAGCAACGGACACGGTTTGGAACGGCGGCGCGGATGTGGCGGGCGGCATGGGCCTGCGTTCGGGCCTGGGCGCGCAGCACCTCATGCGGGTGTTCGACGAGATCGACTACGGCATGCTGATCATCGATGCGCAAGGGCACATCCTGCACGCCAACCACCTGGCGCGGCACGAGCTGGCCAATGGGCGGGTCATCATGTCGTACGGCAACAGCCTGCTGGGCAGCAGCGCCGAGTTCACCTCGCAGATCCAGCTGGCCATGGAGTCCTCGTTCCGTGGCCAGCGCAAGCTGCTCATGCTGGTGTCGGGTGAGAAAGAGCTTTCGCTGGCGTTCACGCCGCTGAGCCACCCGCTCGAGGCCGACGCGCCCTCGGTGCTGGTGCTGCTGTCGCGCCAGAGCACCTGCGACAACCTCGCGGTGCGCATGTTCGCCCGCTCGCTCAACCTCAGCCCGAGCGAGGAGTCGGTGCTCATGGGCCTGTGCCGGGGCCTGCAGATCACCGAGATCGCCACGCAGCACGGCGTGGCCGAGTCCACCGTGCGCAGCCAGATCAAGACCTTGCGCGAGAAGGCCGGCGCGCCCAGCATCCGCCGCCTGCTGCACCGGGTCAACAGCCTGCCGCCGGTGGTCCCTGCCTTGCGCATCATCACGCCCATGCCTCACAATGCCACGGAGTTTTCCCACCCGTGACGTGAGCCTGGATGCCTGCCCCTGCCGTTTCCTTCGTAACCCCTCCCAACTCCCCCCACATTGAAGCGCTCGCGACCCTCGGGGTCGCGCGGCGCTATCGGCGTGGCGCGCTGCTGATCCAGGAAGGCGAAACCGGCGACACGCTGTACATCGTCCTGCAGGGGCGGTTGCGGGCTTTCGTGGCCGACAACCAGGGCCGCGAGCTCACGCTGGGCATGTACGGCCCGCTGGAGTACGTGGGCGAGATGTCGCTCGACGGCGGGCCGCGCTCGGCCAACGTGGAGGCCGCCGAGGCCAGCACCTGCGCGGTGGTGTCGCGCGCCACCTTGCTCGAGTACATCGCGGCCCACCCCGAGTTCGCGCTGGAACTCATGGCCCGCCTTATCCGGCGCGCGCGCCTGGCGACGGACAGCGCGCGCAGCGTGGCGTTGATCGACGTCTACGGCCGCCTGGTGCGCCTGCTCAACGAGCTGGCCAGCAGCAAGCCCGACGGGAACGGCGAGCGCCCCCTGAAGGAGCGCCTGACCCACCAGCAGATGTCGCAGCACCTCGCCTGCTCGCGTGAGATGGTGAGCCGCCTGCTCAAGGACCTGGAGACCGGCGGCTACATCGCGGTGCGCGAGCGCTGGATCGTGCTGCGCAAACCCTTGCCCGCCCGCTGGTGAGCGGGCGGCGGCTCAGAGGCCGTTGACCATGTCCCGCGCCTCCAGCGGCGTGGCCGAGCTGGTGCCCACGAGGCGCACCACGCTGCCGCTGCGACTGCCCGCGCCGAGCAGACCCCAAAGGGCCGGGTTGTCGTCGCTGGCCTTGAGTGTCTCGGGGACCATCTTCACGCCCGGTCGCTGAGGTCGGCCGGCATCGGGGTCGGGCTTGCGGGGGGAGTACAGCGCGAAATGCCCGCCCGCCGACGACTGCGCGCGCAGGCCTCCCACGCTCACGGTGTTCTGGCCGGTCGAGAGGCTGTTGAAGGTGCCGCTGCGGCGCACGGGCGTGGGGTTGTCGGCATGGTCCACGAACGAACCCAGGTTGCCGCTGGTGTCGTAGAACACGTCTTCCAGATAGGACTGGCGCGCGCCCGTGTTCTGGCCGATGGCCACGTCGTCGCGTTCGATGTAGGCGTCGAACAGCGTGGGCGTCGAGCCGGTGTTGCTCAGCACCACCTTCCAGGTGCCGAAGGGCCCGGTGACCACCGACTTCCTGCGGCTGAACGTGGGCGCCAGCGCCAGCAGAGCGCAGGTGCCGTGGCTGCCCAGCGCCGAGGTCGTGGGGTAGATCAGGCCGCACAGCGGCGCGCCTTGCGCGTTCACCCAGGTGCCACCGTGGCCCATCGCCATGGGGGGCAAAGGCTGGGTGTGGCCAGGCGGCGTCACGCTGATGCGCACGTTCTGCGCGCCTGCGGGCAGCCAGATCTCCAGGTAGCTCTCGGTGCGGTCGTCGGGTTGCACGCGCCAGTGCAGCGCCACCGAGCCACCAGGGGGCAGTGTGGCGTTGGCGTGGGTGCGGCTCTGGTAGGCGTTGCCGGCGGGCACGGCAATCTGCAGGCGGCCGCCGAGCAGCGCGACCAGCTGGTCCATCGCCGCTTCCAGCACCGAGGTGCCGTCGTGCGGACCGGCCAGCGTGCCCCAGCTGATGTTGACCACCAGCTGGGCGCTGGGCGCGCAGCGCGCGAGGATGTACATCAGCCCGTCGAGCACGCTCACGTTCATGGCGCCGCCCGAGGTATCGAGCACGTTGGACCAGTCGAGCTGCACCGCCACCAGATCGCAGCGGCTGGCCTCGTCGTCCTTGGGGTGCAGCAGGCTGCCCTTGCCGCAGGCCAGGCTCATCACGTGCGTGCCGTGGTTCACCGGGCGCGTCAGGTCCCAGAGCTGCAGGTGTTCGTAGAGCGCGTCCTCGTCCAGCTGGCCGTGGCGCGTGTAGGCGGCCATGGCCGCGTCGATGGCCGCGCCCGAGAGTTCGTGCCCGTAGCCCATGTCGCACGGGGTCGGGCCGGCGCGCGCGGGGTCCAGCGGCACGCAGTGGTGCGGCTGGTTGCCGGGCCAGTTGCCATTCACCGTGTCGTCCTGGCGCCAGAAGTGCTTCACGCGCGTGTGGCCCAGCGCATCGAGAAACTGCTCGTTGGCGAAGGCCAGGCCGCCGTCGATCAGGCCCAGCACCTTGCCCTCGAGCAGGCCGGGGGCGTGGTCGGGGTGGCTGTCGGGCGTGCAGGGGTCGACCAGGGGGTGCGTGTGGTGGCCCACCGGCAGGCCGAGCTCGAAGCGCAGGATGAGGCCGCGAAAGTGCGGGTTGTTGCGCAACTGGTCGAAGAAGCGCTTCTTCACCCGCGCGGTGCAGAAGCGCAGCCCGGGCACGTTGAGGTACACGCGCGGAATCTGCAGCCAGGCGGTGGAGGAGGCCGCCACCAGCGCCGGCACGTCGGCCTCGCTGGTGAGCTCGATCACGATCGGCAGCCACTTGGGCGGCTTCTTGCCGCGCCCGAAGTGGTAGCCCGCGAACTGGTCGGCTTCCGCCCAGACCAGGTAGGGGTCTTCACCGTCGATGGCACCGGGGGCGTTCCAGTCGATGCCGGTGAACTCGCCGGTGGGCAGCGGCTGCCAGGTCGGGCCGCTCATTTCCACTCCTTGAGTGCTTCCTCCCAAAGCCAGTTCAGCAGCGGCGCGTTGCCCACGGCGGTGGACGTGGCCGAGCGCGTGTAGGCGTTGCCACTCGTGTGGTCCATCGACTGGTTCAGGCTGAAGTCCAGCGGCTCGCCGTTGGGGCCTTCGAACAGGCGGCCGTCGAAGCCGCGCTCGTGCACGCGGGTGCCGGTGGCGCGCGCCACCAGGAACTCGGCCAGCGCCGTGCCCAGCAGGCGCCCGCCGGCGCTGTCGACCGGGTAGTGCACGCCGGCCACCACGCGGTTGGTCGCGATGCGCGCGGCCAGCCGCTGCATCTGCTCGCGGTTCAGCGTGCCGTTGGGCGGCGATCCTGTACCTGGTACGGTATCCAGCAGGGCCTGCATCAGCGTGGCCACGGCAAAGGCCTCGGTGGCATGGCCGCTGGGCCAGCTGCCGTGTCCCGGGGTCTCGATCATGGGCTGGATCTGCGGCGAGAACGCCACCGGGCGGATGCTGGCGAAGATCTGCTTGAAGCGCATCTCCACCAGCACGCTCAGGGAGAACACCAGGTCGATCAGCTGCAGGGTCTTCTTGTGGCGGTGCGCCGTGAGGCCGAGCAGGGACGACCAGAACAGGATCGGCGGGGTACGCTGGTCCACGATCTCGATCGCGCGGTCGGCTCGCAGGTCCGCATAGGAGGCCACCAGATCGAGCTGCTTCTTGAACTGCGCCTTGGTGGGCGCGCGCATGCGCACGAGCGGCTTGCGCTGAATGGTGCTGGCCTGGAGGTTGGCGAACTCCAGCGTGGCGTCCTTGGGGCCGCTGCGGGTCTTGAACAGCAGGCCTTCGACGAGCTGGGTAAAGATGGCTTCATGGCGCGGGCCATCGGCCCAGAGCGCCAGGTTCGGCGGGCTGTCGAACGCCGGCTCGTTGACGTGCAGCACCGCCCCGTTGAACGGGCCGACGATGGCCGCGCGGCTGAGGATCAGGGAATCGGCCGAGACCATGGCGCCTCCCATGGTGCCCATCCCTCCGCTCATGCCCCCACTCATGCCACCGCTCATTCCCCCACTCATGCCGCCGCTCATCCCTCCGCTCATTCCTCCACTCATGTCAACTCCTTGTTGGTCAATGGACAGGGAGACCCAGTTGGGTCAGTGCATGTGCCACGCGCTTTCGCAGAGGGCTCTGCCCCCCGGAAGCCATGTACTTCGTGATGGTCAGGTCGGGTTGCAGCGTGCGCATCAGCTGGAACGACTCCCTGGCCGCGTCGGTGCTCCCGCTTTCCAGTTGCGCGACGATCAGGCAACGGATCGTGGGCAGGTGGTAGCGGTTCTTCATCAGCGAGGCCTTGCAGAGCTCGATGGCCCGATCCCACTGTTCCAGGGCCGCGCAACTGGTGGCTAGCATCATCTCGAAATAGTACTTCTGCGGGTCCAGTGGCGAGAGCTGCAGCGCGTTTTCCGCCTCGTTCATCGAATCCTCGGGCGTGCCCCACATCGTCGACCACACGCTGTTGTACAGCCAGGCCATCGGATCGTTCGGGTTGCTCTGCGTGGCCTCCTGCAGCAGCCGGTGCGAGGCGTCCACGTCTTCGCCGAGGTGGCACAGCGCATGGCCCTTGATCGCCATGGCCAGCGAACTGCTGGGTTCGAGGTCGAGCGCGCGGTCGGCGGTGTCGATGGCGCGCTGGAAGTCGCGCGCTGGCTCGCCCGAGAGGCCTTGCACCACCTGCATGATGTGCCACTTGGCCAGCCAGGCCCAGGGCGTGGCCACGCGCTTGTGGCGCTCCACCACGGCCTCGATCAGCTGCAGGCTGCGCTGCAGGTCGCGCGGCGTGGAGCGGTGCATGAGCGTGATGCCGCCGAGCATCAGGGCATTGCTGTCGAGCTGTGGCACGGGCAGCACCAGCGTGCGCTGCACCACGTCGTTGAGCAAGGCCTTGGCGCAGGCGGCGCACAGGGCGTCGAGCAACTGACTCTGGGCTTCGAGCAGGTCGCGCGTGTCGCCCGTGAGCCGGTCGGCCCAGATCACTTCGCCGCGCTTGCGGTCGGAGAGCTCGGCCATGATGACAACCTTGTCGCCGTAGGTCACGTAGCTGCCGCCGAGCACGAAGGCCGCGTCCAGGCGCTGGCCGATCTCGTCCGTGCTGCTCTGGCGGCCACGGAAGGCGGTGGTGGACATGCGGGAGATCACGCGCAGGTTCTGGCTGCGCGCGAGTTGCGCGATCACGCCGTCGGCGATCAGCTCGCCGATCACGAACTGCTCGGCCGCGTGGCTGCGCGTCTCGAAGGGCACCACAGCGATGGAGGGGCGGAAGTCGGTGGCGGCGCCTTCGGGCACGCGCGGGCGCACGGCCGCCGACGTGCTGGAGACCGGGTACAGCTGCCAGGTGCGCACCGGCTCGGGCCAGTGCTTGAGGTAACTCTCCCCGCGGTCTTCGACCTCGGCGTCCACGCCGACCACGATGCCGTCGAACACGCTGGTGGTCACCAGGGTTTCACCGGGCGAGGCGAGGTCGGCCACGCGCGCGGCCAGGTTCACGCCGTGGCCGTACACGTCGTTCTCGTCCACGTACAGGTTGGTGGCGTTGAGGCCGGCGCGCAGGTGCAGTTGTTGGGCGGGCGGCAGCGTCTGGTTCAGCGGCGCGAAGTATTGGTGCAGGGCGAGGGCTGCTCGCACGCCGTCGGTGGGTTGGTCGAACTCGACCAGCATGCCGTCGCCCAGGCTCTTGACCAGGCGACCCCGGCACGCGGGCAGCACCTGGGAGGTGGCGTGGTGCATGAACCCGCGCCATTGGTTCACGACCGCGGCTTCGTTGGCCGCCATGAGCCGCACCGATTCCACCAGGTCGATCACCAACACGACCTTGTGCCGTTGCTGTGGCAACGGAGGCATGGTCGTCGATGGTGGGTCCTGGCCTTCTTGAAATTTCGAAGCGGTCACGGGCTGGCGGGCGGTCATGCCTGAGGGATTGTCAAAATTTTGTTGCAGTTTCTCACATGTCGCGCGCGATGCTGAGACGCGAAGGCGCAAAAACAGCAAAGCCGGCTTGCGCCGGCTTTGCTGATCTTCATTGCACCCGTGAAGGTGAAGAAGGAAGGCTTACTTCAGGTGGTCGTTGACCAGCTTGGTCATTTCGAACATGGACGCCTGGGCCTTCTTGAAGATTTCCTTCAGCTTGGCGTCGGCGTTGATCATGCGGCGGTTGACCGAGTCCTGCAGCTTGTTCTTCTTGATGTAGTCCCAGATCTTCTTGGTGACTTCGGTGCGCGGCAGGGGCGAGCTGCCCACGATGGCGGCCAGAGCGGCGCTGGGGGTCAGCGCTTTCATGAACGCGGCGTTGGGGGTGCGCTTCTTGGCCGGAGCGGCCTTCTTCGCAGGAGCTGCCTTCTTGGCCGGAGCGGCCTTCTTCGCAGGGGCTGCCTTCTTGGCCGGAGCGGCCTTCTTCGCAGGGGCTGCCTTCTTGGCCGGAGCGGCCTTCTTCGCAGGAGCGGCCTTCTTGGCCGGTGCCGCCTTTTTAGCGGGCGCTTTTTTCGCAGTTGCCATGATTGAATTTCCTTCTAGAAGTTGACGATTCGCCAGCGGAAAACGCGCTTTCTCACTGGTGTCTCGCATGCTAATGGAGATGCACCCGCAATCCAAGGTGGAGAACGCGCTTTTTTCAAGCTTTGCGCAGGGGAGACGCGGGTTTTTGGCGGGGAAAACAACACTTCCTCGCGAGGAGGCCGCTCAGTGCCTTGGCGGGAGGGCGTTTTTGCCGGCTTCACGGCGGCTGGCTTCGTGCCTCGATCAGGCGGTGATGCCCTTGTAGAGCATGTAGGTGGCGAGCATGTACAGCAGGCCGGCGAACACGCGCTTGAGCGATTTCACCGGCAGCGCATGCGCCGCCTTCACGCCCACCGGCGCCATCAACACGCTGAAGAGCGCGATCACCACCAGCGCAGGCAGGTAGATGTAGCCGAACGAGCCGGCCGGCAGATCCTTCAGGCCTTGGCCTGCGATCACGTAGCCGACGGCGTTGGCCAGCGCGATGGGAAAACCGAGCGCCGCGCTGGTGGCCACGGCGTTGTGGATGCTCACGTTGCACCAGGTCATGAAGGGCACGCTGACAAAACCGCCACCCGCGCCGACCAGCCCCGAGAGCATGCCGATGACGCCGCCGGCACCCACCAGGCCCGGGGTGCCGGGCAGGGTGCGCGTGGGCTTGGGTTTCTTGTCGAGCAGCATCTGTGTGGCCGAGAAGCCGACGAAGGCCGCGAAGAACAGCGCAAGCCATGAGCCCTTGAGCAAGGCGAAGATGCCCAGGCTGGCGATGGCGGAGCCCAGCACGATGCCGGGGGCGAGGCCCTTGACGATGTCCCAGCGCACGGCACCGCGCTTGTGGTGCGCGCGCACGCTGGAGATGGACGTGAAGATGATGGTGGCCATGGAGGTGGCGATGGCCATCTTGACCGCGAGATCCGCTTCCACACCGCGTCCCGCGAGGATGAAGGTGATGAAGGGCACCATCAGCATGCCTCCACCGATGCCCAACAAGCCGGCCAGGAATCCGGTGCCCAGGCCGAGCGCGGCCAACTCGAGAATCAGGAGGGGGTCTAGAGGCATGAAAGGTGTCTGCAAGTGCCGCCGGACCGGCATCCTGAACCGGGGTTCAGGTGGGCGAGGGCAGCGGGGCTTCGGGTTCGTCTGACGCGAGACGCTCGCACCAGCCACGCAATGTACCAAGCCCGGGCTCTATGAGCATTGGTTCAAGGAAATATAAAGCCCGGCGCGCACTGCAGACAGTTCAAATTGTAGGCGCTGCATGCGGCCCACGAGGACCATCGGTCGATATATTCGCGCGCAGTGACCGGCGGCGCGTCAGAGCAGGCGCCCGTCCTTGTCGAGCGTCTGGTCCAGGCGGCGCATCAGCTCTTCCACGCGGGCCTGCGTCTGGGGGTCGAGCGGCTCGCTCTCGAAGCCGCCACCGGCTTCGGCGAACGCGCTCGGCTCGGGCTGGCCGAACGACGAGGCCTGGAAGCTCTCGGCTTCCTTCTGCGAGAGTTCGAACGCGAGGTTGAGCGAGGCGAGCACCGCGATGCGATCGCGCGCCTTCACCTTGCCCGCATCGCGGATGCGGCACATGGCGGTGTCCACGCGCTCCACCGCGTCGAGCAGCGAGGCCTCGCCACCCGGTGGGCACGAGAGCAGGTAGCTCTGGCCCATGATCTGCACTTCAATCTGTTTGCTGCCGGGCTTGCTCATGATCTTTCCTTGCGGGTGTCTGGAGTGGCATCGGTCATGCCGGGTGGCAGGCGATCCAACAAGGCATCAATGCGGGCGCGGGCGGCCATCAACCTGGATTTGAGCGAGTCGCGTTCGGCCTGCAGCGCATGCACCTGTTCCACCAGCAGGCTGTTGGTGCGCTGCAGTTCTTCGTGCCGCAGCAACAGGCGCTCGACACGTTCGGTGATCTGATCAAAGTGCTTGGGATCGGCCATGGTGGGACTCGAAGTTTTCACATTGTAGGGTTGCCCCGGGTGCGCGCGCCGTAGAATGCCGGTTGTTGGTGCTCGCGGTGTGGTTCACATGCCGCAGTTCAACGGGAAGCAGGAGGGTCACACCCCAGGGATGGGACCTAACCTGCGCTGCCCCCGCAACGGTAAGCAGACGAGTGGCCATGAGCGCGTGCGCGAACGGTCCTCAGCCTCCATCCGACAGCCACTGGACGACACACCGTGTCATCTGGGAAGGCGATGGAGGTCGGTCTGTCAGCCCGGATACCGGCCAACAAGGTGGTGGTGCGTCTGGCGACAGGCGCTCCACCGTGATGCCCATGCACCGTCGGGGAAGATGGTGAGGGTCTCCTGTCTGTTTCTTCATCATGAAAAATCGCACCCTGCGCGCGCCCCTGGCCGTGCTACCGCTGGCGTTGCTGGCGGGCTTTGGCTCGTCCGTCGCCTGCGCACAAACTTCTTCCTCCCCCGCTGACGCCACCCTGAAGGAAACAGTGGTCACGGCCACCCGCGTCGAGCAGCCGTTGACCGACGTCGTTGCCGACGTGTCCATCTTGGACCGCGCGGCCATCGAGCGCAGCGGCGCCACCGGTCTGGCCGACGTGCTGGCCCGGGTGCCAGGCATTTCCATCAGCCGCAATGGTGGCCCGGGCGCCACCACCAGCGTCTATGTCCGCGGCGGCGAAACCCGCTTCACCGCTGTCTACGTGGACGGCGTGCGCATCGAGTCGCAGGGCGGCAGCGGCGGCGCATCGTGGAGCGCGATCCCGCTGTCGCGCATCGAGCGCATCGAAGTGCTGCGCGGCCCGGCGGCGGCGGTCTACGGCTCGGACGCCATGGCGGGCGTGATCCAGATCTTCACGCGCCAGGGCGAGGGCGGCTTCACGCCCTCGATCGAGTTCGGTCTCGGCAACCAGGGCACGGCCAAGCTCGATGCCTCCTTCAGCGGCGCCGCCGGCGACTTCGACTACGCCTTCGGCGTCACGCGCGAAACCAGCCACGGCTTCAACGCGCAGCCCTCGGCCAACCCGGACCACGACGGCTTTCGCAGCACCTCGGCATCGGCCCGCCTGGGTCTGAAAGTGGCGCCCGGCCACCGGCTGGAGGCCACGTTGCTGTCCAGCGACCTGGATGCGCAGTACGACTCGACCACACCGCGCCGCGACGACCACGCGCTGAGCGAGGTGAACACGCTGGGCCTGACCTGGTCGGCGCGCTGGAGCGAGGTGTACAGCACGCAGGTCGGTGTCACGCAAGGCACCGACCGCTACGCCACCCGGCCTTCGCCCTACGTGTCCAAGACCCGCCTGAGCAACTACCTGTGGCAGAACCGCTGGCAGCTCGGCGCGCACCAGTTGACGGCGACGCTGGAGCGGCGCGAGGACCGCTTCGACAACGCCGAGACCCGGCCCGCCGCGACCAACCGGCATCAGAACGCACTGGCACTGGGCTATGGCTGGCGCGAGGGCAAACACACGCTGCAACTCAACGCGCGCCAGGACGACGACAGCGAGTTCGGCGCCAAGTCGACCGGCAGCGCGGCCTATGCCTATGCCTTCGCGCCGGGCTGGCGTGTCATGACCTCGGCGGGCACGGCCTTCCGCGTGCCCACGCTGTACCAGCGCTTCAGCATCTACGGCGTGCCTTCGCTGCGCCCGGAAACCTCGCGCAACGTCGAAGTGGGCCTGAAGCGCGAGGTCGGCAGCAGCCTCTTCAGCGTGGTGGCCTACCGCAACAAGGTGTCCGACCTGATCACCTACGTGGGCGGGGCCGGTGCCTGCATCAACGGGACGGGCGCGTTCCCCGGCTGCTACGCCAACACCGCCCGCGCCGAGTATTCGGGCATCACGGTGGAGGCCGGCGGGCAGGTGGGGGCGGTGAGGCTGAACGGCTCGCTCGACCTGCAACACCCCAAGGACCTGGCGACCGGCAAGGAACTGGCACGGCGGCCGCGCGAGATGGCCAAGCTGAGCGCCGACACGCAAGTGGCCGGCTGGACGCTGGGGTCCGAGCTGGAGCTGGTGGGCCGCCGTTACAACGACGCCGCCAACACCCAGCGCCTGGACGGCTACGGGCTGGTGAACCTGTACGCCAGCACCCGGCTGGGGCCTGACTGGACGCTGCTGGCGCGCGTGGACAACGTGGGCGACAAGGACTACCAGACCGCGCGCGGCTACGCCACCGCCGGTCAGACGTTCTATATCGGCCTGAAGTGGGCGCCGCAGCGGTGATGGCGCATTGCCCGGCCATTCTGGTGGCGGCCCCGGCTTCGGGCCAGGGCAAGACCACCGTGGCCGCGGCACTGGCGCGCCTGCATGCGCGCGCCGGCCGGCGCGTGCGCGCCTTCAAGTGCGGGCCCGACTTTCTCGACCCGCACTGGCTCGCGCTCGCCACCGGCCACCCGGTGCACAACCTCGACCTGTGGATGACGGGCGAGCACGATGCGCGAGCGCGCCTTCACGAAGCGGCCACGCAGGCCGACCTGATCGTGGTCGAAGGGGTGATGGGCCTGTTCGACGGCGAGCCCAGCGCGGCCGACCTGGCGCAGCGCTTCGGCCTGCCGGTGCTCGCGGTGATCGATGCGTCGGCCATGGCGGGCACCTTCGGTGCGTTGGCATTTGGCCTGCGCCATTTCCGCCCCGGCCTGCCCTGGGCCGGCGTGCTGGCCAACCGCGTGGGCAGCGAGCGCCATGCGCAGATGCTGCGCGAGGCGCTGGCCGATGACGAGGCCCAGTTCCTGGGTGCGGTCATGCGCGACGCCACTTTTTCATTGCCCGAACGCCACCTGGGCCTGACGGTGGCCGCCGAGTTGCCCGACGCGCTGGCCCGGCTCGATGCCGCCGCCGATGCGCTGTCCCGCACGCCCCTGGGCCAGATGGACGGCGCCGCGCTGGCGCGCTGGTCGGTGGCCTTCGAGGCGCCCGCCGCCGTGCCCGCCCAGCCGCCGCTGCTGGCCGGCCGGACCATCGCCGTCGCGCGCGATGCGGCCTTCTGCTTCATCTACCCGGCCAACCTCGATGTGCTGCGCGCGCTCGGTGCCGAACTGGTGTTCTTCTCGCCGCTGGCCGACGAGCCGCTGCCTGCGTGCGACGCGGTCTGGTTGCCCGGCGGTTACCCCGAGCTGCACGCCGGCGCACTGGCGGCGGCCACCCGCACCCGCGACGGCCTGCGCGCACACGCCCAGGCCGGGCGGCCGGTGTGGGCCGAATGCGGCGGCATGATGCCGCTGTTCGATCACATCGTGTCCAGCGACGGCGAGGCCGTCGCCCTCTGGGGCCTGCTGCCAGGCCAGGTGCTCATGCAGAAGCGGCTGGCGGCCCTGGGGCTGCAGCAACTCGCGCTGCCGGCGGGCACCTTGCGCGGCCACACCTTCCATTACTCGCGCTGCGAGACCGCGCTGGCGCCGGCCCACCGCACCGAGCCGGCGCGCGGCGGTGCCGGCGAGGCCGTGTACCGTGTGGGGCCGGTGCAGGCCAGTTACTTCCACGCCTGGTTCCCGTCCAGCCCGGCGGCCACCGCCTCGCTGTTTCTCGCAGGAGCTGCCCCATGAACACGGCATCCCTCGGCCCGCAGCGCATCGTCTGCCTGACCGAAGAAACCACCGAGTGGCTGTACCTGCTCGGGCAGGAGCACCGCATCGTCGGCATCTCCGGCTACACCGTGCGCCCGCGCCGCGCGCGCGACGAGAAGCCCAAGGTCAGCGCCTTCCTGAACGCGAAGATCGACAAGATCCTCGCGCTGCAACCCGACTGCGTGTTCGGCTTCTCCGACCTGCAGGCCGACATCGCGGCCGAACTCATCCGCGCGGGCGTGCAGGTGACGGTGTTCAACCAGCGCAGCGTGGACGAGATTTTGTCCATGCTGTACCAGGTGGCGGCGATCGTGGGTTGTGCCGACGAAGGGCTGGCCTGGATCGAGGCCACGCGGGCCCGGCTCGACGGCTTGCGCGCCGCCGTGCAAACCCTGCAAGCCGGCGGCAAACGCCGCCCGCGCGTGTTCTTCGAGGAGTGGGACGAGCCGCACATCAGCGGCATCCGCTGGGTCTCCGAGCTGATGGGCATCGCGGGGGGCGACGACGTGTTCCCCGAACTCGCGCGCATGCCGCTGGGCAAGGACCGCATCATTGCCGACGGCGCCGAGATCGTGCGCCGCAACCCCGACATCGTGATCGGCTCCTGGTGCGGCAAGAAATTCCGACCCGAGAAGGTGGCCGCGCGCGCCGGTTGGCAGGACGTGAGTGCGGTGAAGCACGGCCAGCTGTTCGAGATCAAGTCGGCCGACATCCTGCAGCCCGGGCCGGCTGCGCTCACCGACGGCGTGGCGCAGCTGCACCGCATCGTCACCGAATGGATGGCGCAGCATGGTTGAGATCGCCCGCAGCGAGTTCATTCTGGGCGGCCAGCGCAGCGGCAAGTCGCGCCGCGCGGAACTGCTCGCGCGCCAGTGGCTGGCGCAAAGTCCCGATCACCGCGCGGTGATGATCGCCACCGGCCAGCCCTGGGACGACGAGATGCGCGAGCGCATCGCGCGCCACCAGCGCGACCGTGCCGAGCGCGTGCCCGGCATGGCCACGGTGGAAGAGTCGCGGGCCCTGGCCGAGGCCCTGCGCGAACACAGCGCGCCGCACACCCTGGTGGTGGTGGACTGCCTCACGCTGTGGCTGACCAACCTGCTGATGCCCGCCGAAGGCGCGGCGGCCGATCCCGGCGAGCCGACGCGCAGCCTGTGCCAGGCCATTGGCGCCGCGCGCGGCCCGGTGGTGCTGGTGGGCAACGAGATCGGCCTGGGCGTGATCCCCATGGGCCGCGAGGTGCGCGCCTTCGTGGACGCGCTTGGCGGCCTGAACCAGGCCGTGGCCGCCGCCTGCGAGCGCGTCACGCTGATGGCGGCGGGCCTGCCGCTGACCCTGAAATGAAAGTCCGATCCATGTCCCTTCGTTTCTGGCGCATTCTGGCCCTGGGCTGCCTGATCGGTGGCGCGGCGCACGCGGCCGATGTGACCCTGACCGACGACCGGGGCGTGACGGTGACGCTGGCCCAATCGCCCCAGCGCATCGTCTCCGTGTTGCCCTCGCTCACGGAAACCGTGTGCGAGCTGGGCCAGTGCCACCGCCTCGTGGGGGTGGACCGCTATTCCAACTACCCGGCCAGCGTGCGCAACCTGCCGCAAGTGGGAGGCGGCATCGACCCCAACATCGAGGCCATCGTGGCCCTCAAGCCCGACGTGGTGCTCATGGCCACCTCGTCGCGCGGCGTGCAGCGGCTGGAGTCGCTGGGCGTGAAGGTGCTGGCGATGGAGCCCCGAAGCTCGGCCGACGCGCAGCGCGTGATGGGCAAGCTGGGCCAGCTGCTGGAAGTGCCCGATGCGCAGCGCATCTGGCGCGCGATCGACGCCGGCGTGTCGGCGGTGGCGCAGTCGCTGCCGCCGGGCGCGCGCCAGCTGCGTGTGTACTACGAGGTGAGTGCCGGGGGCTACGCCGCCGGCACCGGCTCCTTCATCGGCGAGATGATGGCGCGCCTGGGCGTGCAGAACATCGTTGCGCCCGGGCTGGGGCCGTTCCCGCGCGTCAACCCCGAGTACGTGGTGCGCGCCAACCCCGACCTCATCATGATCGGCTCGCGCAACGTCCAGGGCCTGGAAACCCGGCCGGGCTGGCGCGGCATCCGTGCGCTGCGCGAGCGCCGCCTCTGCGTCTTCACGGCCGAGGAGTCCGACGTGCTGGTGCGCCCGGGCCCGCGCATGGCCGAGGCCGCGCGCCTCATGGCGCGCTGCATCACCGAAAAGGGCTTGAAGTGAGCGGCGCCCGCCACAGCCTCTGGCTCGGCAGCGCACTGCTGATCGCGGCCGTGGCGGTGCTGCTGCTGGGCGCGGGCGTGGGCAGCACCGGCTTCGACAGCGTGCTGCACGCACGGCACGACCCGGTGGCCTGGCAGATCCTGTGGGACATCCGCCTGCCGCGCACGCTCGGTGCCTGGGTGGCCGGCGGCCTGCTCGGCCTGGCCGGCGCGGTCGCGCAAGGCCTGTTCCGCAACCCGCTGGCCGACCCCTATCTGCTGGGCAGCGCCTCGGGCGCGGCGCTCGGCGTGGCCCTGGCGCTGGCCCTGTTCGGCACCACCCCCTTCGCCACCCAATGGGCCGTGCGCCTGGGCCTGACCGGCGCGGCCTTCACCGGTGCGGTGGTCGGTGTGGTGCTCACGCTCATGCTCGCCAAGGGCGTGCAGCACACCCTGCGCCTGCTGCTGGCCGGCGTGATCGTGGGCGTGGTGCTGGGCGCCGCGCGCGACCTCGTCACCATCGCCTCGCCCGACACCCTGCAGGCCATGCAGGGCTTCATGCTGGGCAGCACCGGTTTCGTGGGCTGGGCCGCCTGCGGCGTGATGGCCGCGATGGGGCTGGCCGCGCTGCTGGTGGCCGCCTCGCTCGGCCGCGTGCTCGACGGCCTGGCGCTGGGCGAAGCCACCGCGATCAGCCTGGGCCTGCCGCTGGTGGCCGTGCGCGCCGTGCTGGTGGCGGTGCTGGCGCTGGCCACCGGTGCGGCCGTGGCGCAGACCGGCCTGATCGCCTTCGTGGGTCTGGCCTCGCCGCACCTGGTGCGCTCCATCGTGAAGACCACGCACGGCCGCCTGATCGTGCTGAGCGCCTTGATGGGCGGCCTGCTGCTGATGGCCGCCGACGTGCTCGCGCGCTGGATCATCGCGCCGCAGGAGCTGCCGGTGGGTGTGCTCACCGCCGTGCTGGGCGGCAGCTACCTCTTGTGGCTGATGCACCGGCGCCGCCGGCCGGGAGGTGGCTTGTGACGGTCGCACTGCAGGCCCGGAACATCGGCGTGGCGCTGGGCGGCACGCCGGTGCTGCACGGCATCGAGGTGAGCCTGCCCGCCGCGCGCTGGACCAGCGTGGTCGGCCCCAACGGCGCGGGCAAGTCCACCCTCTTGAAGACCCTCGCCGGCCTGCTGCCGCACAGCGGCGAGGTGCAATTGCTGGACCGCCCGCTGATGCAATGGCGTGGCCGCGAGCGCGCGCGCCGCTTGGCCTGGCTCGGGCAGGGCGAGCAGGGTGCCGACGACCTCAGCGTGTGGGACGTGGCCATGCTTGGCCGCCTGCCGCACCAGCCCTGGCTGGCCCCGCCGTCCGAGGCCGACCGCGCCGCGGTCGAGCAGGCCCTGCGCGCCACCCAGGCCTGGGACTGGCGCGAGCGCCCGCTGGGCGCGCTCTCCGGCGGCGAACGCCAGCGCGTGCTGCTGGCGCGCCTGCTCGCGGTGCAGGCCGAGGTGATGCTGATGGACGAACCGCTGGCCAACCTCGACCCACCGCACCAGGCCGACTGGCTGCTGCTGGTGCGCGAGCTGGTGGCGCAGGGCAAGACCGTCGTCAGCGTGCTGCACGAAATCGGCATGGCCCTGCACGCCGACCAGATGGTGGTGATGGCCCAGGGCCGCGTGCACCACCAGGGCGCCTGTGACGACGCGGCCACCCACCAGGCCCTCGAACAGGTCTTTGACCACCGCATCGCGATCCACCCGCTGGGCGACCAGTGGGTCGCCTTGCCCCGCTGACCCTCTTTTTCACGGAGCCCGCACCATGCAGATCGAAGCCCCTCCCGTCCTGCGCGACACCCCCAAACCCCAAGGTGAACGGCGCGGCCTGGTGCTCGTCCACACCGGCACCGGCAAAGGCAAGAGCACGGCCGCCTTCGGCCTGGCGCTGCGCGCCCATGGCCGGGGCAAGGCGGTCAAGGTCTACCAGTTCATGAAGGTGCCCTCGGCGCGCTTCGGCGAGCACCGCCTGTTCGAACAGCTGGGCATTCCCATCGAAGGCCTGGGCGACGGCTTCAGCTGGAAGAGCCGCGACCTGGACCACTCGGCCGAACTCGCGCTCGACGGTTGGGCCAAGGCCGAGGCCACCATCCGCGCGGGTGAACACTTCATGGTGGTGCTGGACGAAATCATGTACCCGCTGCGCTACGGCTGGGTGCCGCTGGAGGCGGTGCTGACCTGCCTGCGCGAGCGACCGCCGCACGTCCACGTGGTGCTCACCGGGCGCGGGGCGCCGGCCGAACTCATCGAGCTGGCCGACACGGTGACCGAGATGACGCTGATCAAGCACCACTTCAAGGCCGGCGTTCCCGCACAGCGAGGCATTGAAGACTGATGGGCGCCATGCTGCCCGTGCCAACGCTGGCGATGCTGGGGCTGCTCGGCGGCATGGCCGTGCCGGCGCTCGCGCAGCACCGCATCGTCACGCTGTCGCCCTCGCTCACCGAGGCCGTGTGCGCGCTCGGTCACTGCGCCGAACTGGTCGGCACCGACCGCCATTCCAGCTGGCCGGGCAGCGTGTCCAAGCTGCCCAAGGTCGGCGGCCTGGCCGATGCGCAGATCGAACACATCGTGGCGCTGCGGCCCGACATGGTGCTGCTCGGGCCGCGCAGCCGCGCCGGTGAGCGCCTGACCGAACTCGGCGTGCCGGTGCAGACCTTCGACGCGCGCACCCACGCCGACCTCAAGCGCATGCTGCTCGCGCTCGGCCAGTCGCTGGGCGAGACGGCGCGCGCCCTCGAACTGGTGCGGCGCATCGACCAGGAGCTCGACGCCGCCGCGCGCCGCGTGCCGGCGTCCCTGCGCGGCCGCACGGTGTATGTGGAGGTCGGCATCGGTCCCACCGCCGCCAGCGCCAAAAGCTTCATCGGCGAAACCGTGGCGCGGCTCGGCCTCGTCAACATCGTGAGCGGCGACGCCGGCCTGTTCCCGCGCGTCAACCCCGAGATGGTGGTGCGCCGCTCGCCCGATCTGATCATCGGCCCCCAGTCCACGCTCTCGGGCATGACCGAGCGCCCCGGCTGGGCCGGCCTGCAGGCGCTGCGCCGCCAGCAGGTCTGCCAGCTCGACGCCGACCGAATGGACCTGCTCTCGCGCCCCGGTCCCCGCCTGGGCGAGGCCGCGCAGATGCTGGTCGATTGCCTGCTCGCCTTGCCCCCTCGCCCCTGAATAGGAGACCCCTGATGCAAACCCGCAAGATCCCCGCCACCATCGTCACCGGCTTCCTCGGTGCCGGCAAGACCACGCTGCTGCGCCACCTGCTCACGAACGCGCAGGGCCGGCGCATCGCCGTCATCGTCAACGAGTTCGGCGAACTCGGCATCGACGGCGAGCTGCTGCGCGGCTGCGGCATCGGCTGCGACGAGAACGGCGAAGAGAACGGCCAGCTGTTCGAGCTCGCCAACGGTTGCCTGTGCTGCACGGTGCAGGAAGAGTTCGCGCCCGTGATGGAGCAGCTCGCCGCGCGCCGCGACCAGATCGACCACCTGGTCATCGAAACCTCCGGCCTCGCCTTGCCCAAGCCGCTGGTGCAGGCCTTCCAGTGGCCCGCGCTGCGCAACGCCTTCACGGTGGACGCCGTGGTGACCGTGGTGGACGCCCCGGCCGTGGCCGCCGGCCGCTTCGCCGAAGACCCGGTGGCGGTGGACGCGCAGCGCCGCGCCGACGAGAACCTGGACCACGACTCGCCGCTGGCCGAGCTGTTCGAGGACCAACTGGCCACCGCCGATCTGGTGGTGGTGCACAAGACCGATGGCCTGGACGCCGCCACGCTGGCCGAGGTGGAGGCCATCATCCGCGCCGAGACGCCGGCCGGCGTGAAGCTGGTGCATGCGCAGCACGGCAAGCTGGACCTGGGCGTGCTGCTCGGTCTGGAGCGCGCGGTGGAAGACGTGATCGACCAGCGCAAGACCCACCACGACGAGGAAGAGGACCACGACCACGACGAGTTCGACTCGGTCTCGCTCACGCTGGAGGTGGCAGACCGCCAGCGCCTGCTGGACGCGCTCGTGGCCCTGGTGCAGCGCCACGAGATCTACCGCGTCAAGGGCTTCGTGGCCCTGCCCGGCGCGGCCATGCGCCTGGTGGTGCAGGGCGTGGGCCAGCGCTTCGACAGCCACTTCGACCGGCCCTGGCGCGCCGACGACGCGCGCGCGACGCGGCTGGTGTTCATCGGCGACCACCTCGACCGCGACACGCTGCAGAACGAACTCCAGTCGGCCCTGAGCACCGACACCAGCGTGGCCTGACATGCACCTCCTGTCCACACGCCCGGGCGGCCACGTCGAAGACGGCGGGCAGGGCATCGTGCGCGTGGAGCAGACCCCCGGCGACATCGTGGTGCTCAGCGCCGCCGATACCACGCTCTCGCTGCTGGCCGACGCCGCCGCGGGCCTGGGCAGCGATTTCCCCAGCGTGCGGCTGTGCAACCTGATGTGGCTGCGCCAGCCCGCGTCCACCGACCTGTACGTGGACGACGTGCTGCGCCACGCGCGCGTGGTCGTCATCGACCACCTGGGCGCGCCGAGCGACTGGGCCTACGTGGTGGAGCAGGCGGTCTCGCTGGCGGCGAAACACGGCCAGTGGCTGGCCCTGTTCTCGGGCGACAACGCGCAGGACCCGCAGCTGCTGATGCGCAGCACCGCCGCGCCCGAGGACTGCGACCGGCTCTGGCGCTGCCTGCGCGAAGGCGGGCGCGAGAACGCGCTGGCCTTCTTCTCGCTCATCGGCCACGCGGCCTTTGGCCGGGGCCCGAAGCCACCGCCGCCCCGGCCCCTGCCGCCGGTGATGCCCTACACGCCGCAGGCCGCCGCGCCCTGGATCGATGGCGCGCCGGTGGCGCTGCTGGTGTTCTACCGCGCGCACCTGCAGGCCGGCAACACCGCCGTGTTCGACGCCCTGCTCGCCGCCCTGGCCGAGGAAGGGCTCAACGCCCTCGCGGTGGCGGTGGACTCCCTGAAAAACCCCGAGAGCCTGGCCGAGCTGCAGGCCCTGGCCGCCGAGCGTGGCGTGGGCGTGGTGCTCAACGCCACCAGCTTCGCCGTGGCCTCGCTCGACGGCGACAGCACCGAGGCGGTGGCGCTGGCCGGCGACGCGCCGGTCTTGCAGCTCATCACCGCCGGCTGCTCGCAGGAACAGTGGGCGGCCGACCCGCATGGTCTCGCGCCGCGCGACCTCGCCATGCAGGTGGTGCTGCCCGAGGTGGACGGCCGCATCGGCACGCGCGCCATCAGCTTCAAGGGCCTGGCCTGGCGCTGCGAGCGCACCGAGGTGGACGTGGTGCGCTACCAGCCCGAGCCCGAGCGCATCCGCTTCGTGGCCGAGCTCGCGCGCCGCTGGTGCGCGCTGCGCGACAAGCCGCCCGCCGACAAGCGCCTCGCGCTCATCCTCGCCAACTACCCCAACGACGACGCCCGGCTGGCCAACGGTGTGGGCCTGGACACGCCCGCGTCCACCGCACTCATCCTGCGCGCCTTGCGCGACGCGGGCTACTCCACCGGTGAGCTGCCGGCCGATGGCGATGCGCTCATGGCGTGCCTGGTGCAGGGCGTCACCAACGACACCGACGCCAATCACCACCGGCCGGCCGGCCAGAGCCTCGCCATGGCGGACTACCTGCGCGACTTCCAGGCCTTGCCGCCCGAGAGCCAGGCCGCGGTCAACGCACTCTGGGGTGCGCCCGAGCAGGACCCGATGCAGCGTGGCGGCCGCTTCATGGTGCCCGGCCTGCGCCTGGGCCAGGTCTTCGTGGGCATCCAGCCCGCGCGCGGGCGCGACCTCGACCTGGTCGCCAGCTACCACGACGCCGACCTCGTGCCCACGCACGGCTACCTGGCCTTCTATTTCTGGCTGCGGCGCGCCTTCGCGGTGGATGCCGTGGCGCACGTGGGCAAACACGGCAACCTCGAATGGCTGCCGGGCAAGAGCGTGGCCCTGGGGGCGGCCTGCTGGCCCGACGTGCTGCTGGGCCCGCTGCCGCACCTGTACCCCTTCATCGTCAACGATCCGGGCGAGGGCAGCCAGGCCAAGCGCCGCACGCAGGCGGTCATCATCGACCACCTCATGCCCGCGCTCACGCGCGCCGAGACCTACGGTCCGCTGCAGGAGCTCGAGCGCCAGATGGACGAGTTCTACGAAGCGCTCGCGCTCGACCCGCGCCGCGCCAGGCTGCTGCGCGAAGGCATCCTGGCGCAGGTGCTGAAACACCAGCTGCACCGCGAGCTGGGCTTCCAGCCGCCGGCCGACGAGGCGCAGCGCGAACAGCTGCTCGCGAAGCTCGACGCCTACCTGTGCGAGATCAAGGAATCGCAGATCCGCGACGGCCTGCACATCCTCGGCCGCTCGCCGCAGGGCCGCCAGCGCACCGACACCCTGGTGGCGCTCGCGCGCTTCCCCGGCGGGCAGGCGGCGGGGCAGGGCAGCCTGCTGGTGGCACTGGCCAACGACCTGGGCCTGGACGGCTTCGACCCGCTCAGCCCCGAGTGGGCCGAGGCCTGGAACGGCCCACGCCCGGAGGCGCTGCAGGCCATGGGCGACGAGCCCTGGCGCCACGCCGGCCACACCCGCGAGCGGCTGGAGTGGCTGGCCGCCGCGCTCGTCGACAAGCACCTGGGCGCGGACGGGACGCTGCTCGATGCGCAGGCCTGGCCGCACACGGCCCCGGTGATCCATCGCATGCGCGAAACCCTCGCGCCCCGGCTCGACGCCTGCGGCCCGAATGAGACCAGCCAGCTCCTGCGCGGCCTCGCAGGCCGCTTCGTGCCCGCCGGCCCGAGCGGCGCACCTTCGCGCGGCCGCCCCGACGTGCTGCCCACCGGGCGCAACTTCTATTCGGTCGACACGCGCGCCGTGCCCACGCCCACCGCCTACGCCATGGGCGCGCTCGCGGCTGACCGTGTGATCGAGCGCCACCTGCAGGACCACGGCAGCTTCCCCACGGCGGTCGGCCTCTCGGTGTGGGGCACCAGCACCATGCGCACCGGCGGCGAGGACATCGGCCAAGCCTTCGCGCTGCTCGGCGTGCGGCCGAAGTGGGCGCCCGGCAGCCACCGGGTGGTGGACATCGAGGTGCTGCCCATGGCCATCAAGAACCGGCCGCGCATCGACGTGACGCTGCGCGTCTCCGGCTTCTTCCGCGACGCTTTTCCCAACGTGATCGACCTGTTCGACACGGCGGTGCGCGCCGTCGCCGCGATTTCGCAGGACGACGAGCCGGACGAGGTGAACCCGATCCGCGCGCGCGTGCAGCGCGAAGCCGCGGAGGCCATGGCGGCCGGCGCGGCGGACGAGGACGCGCAACGCCGCGCCACCTGGCGCGTGTTCGGCCCGCCTCCTGGCGGCTACGGCGCCGGCCTGCAGGAGCTGATCGACAGCCGGCGCTGGAGCGGCAACGCCGACCTCGCGCAGGCCTACCTGCGCGCGGGCGCCTTCGCCTACGGGCAGGACGGCCACGGCACGGCCGCGCGCGAGGCCTTCGAGCAGCGCCTGGCGCGCGTGGACGCGGTGCTGCACAACCAGGACAACCGCGAGCACGACATCCTCGACTCCGACGACTACTACCAGTTCCAGGGCGGCATGGCCTCGGCCGTGCAGCACCTGAGCGGCGCGAGCGCCGCGCTGTACCACGGCGACTTCAGCACGCCCGGCGCGCCGCGCGTGCGCACGCTCGGCGAGGAAGTGGCCCGCGTGGTGCGTTCGCGCGCCGTCAACCCCAAGTGGATCGACGGTGTGAAACGCCACGGCTACAAGGGCGCGTTCGAGATCGCCGCCACGGTGGACTACCTGTTCGCCTTCGACGCCACCACCGGCGTGGTCGGCGACCACCAGTACGCGCTGGTGGCCGAGGCCTACCTGCACGACGACGCCACGCGCGCCTTCCTGCAACAACACAACCCGCTGGCCCTGCGCGGCATCGGCGAGCGCCTGCTCGAAGCCATGCAGCGCGGCCTGTGGGCCGAGCCGGGCGAGCACCGGGAACGCATCGAACAGCACCTGCTGGCGCTCGAACACGCACTGGAAGAAGGACCCCTGAAATGACGAACACCGCCTTGCCCGAACTGCACGCGGCGTCCCACGCCACCTTTCCCTTCACCGCCCTGGTCGGCCACGACGCGCTGCAGCGCGCGCTGCTGCTCGCCGCCATCGACCCTGGCATGGGCGGCGTGCTCATCAGCGGGCCGCGCGGCACGGCCAAGTCCACCTCGGCGCGCGCGCTGGCCGCGCTGCTGCCGCAGGCGCCCTTCGTCACGCTGCCGCTGGCGGCCAGCCTGGAACAGCTGGTGGGCACGCTCAACCTCGAAGACGTGCTGCGCGACGGCCAGGTGCGGCTCGCGCCCGGCCTGGTGGCGCGCGCGCACGGCGGTGTGCTGTACGTCGATGAAGTCAACCTGCTGCCCGATGCGCTGGTGGACGCACTGCTCGACGTGGCCGCCAGCGGCGTGAACACGGTGGAGCGCGACGGCGTCTCGCGCCAGCACGCCGCGCAATTCGTGCTGGTGGGCACCATGAACCCGGAAGAGGGCGAGCTGCGCCCGCAGCTGCTGGACCGCTTCGGCCTGTCGGTGGCGCTCGCCAACCCCGACGATGCCGCGCAGCGCCAGGCCATCGTGCGCGCACGCCTGGCCTTCGACGCCGACCCGCACGCGCTGCTGGCCGAACACGCCGCCGCGCAGTCCCGGCTGGTGGCCACGCTGGCCGCCGCGCGCGCCGCGCTGGCGCAGCTGCCGTGGCCGGACGCTGTGGTGCAGCACGCCGCGCACCTCGCCCTGGCCGCCGGTGTCGACGGCATCCGCGCCGACCTCGTCATGCTGCGCGCCGCGCGCGCCCTGGCCGCGCTGGAGCAGCGCGACCACGTGGGCGTGGCCGATGTGGACGCGGTGGCCGAACTCGCGCTGGCACACCGCCGCGCGCCCGACAGCGCCACGCCGCCGATGTCCCGTCCTTCCCATGCCCCGGCGGGCGGGCAGGGTGCCGCCGCGGCGTCGAACGGCACCGAGCCCGACGGCGACTGGGGCGCCTTGCCGCCGCAGCCCGAGGCCATGGCGTCGGTGAAACACACGGGGGCCTGGCCCCCAAAAAAAGCATGAGCCACCCCGGCCCGCGCGCGCCCATGGCGAGCGGCGGCCGGCGGTGGCTTGCCCCGAACCTCTCCCCGAAACCGGGCCTGGCCCGGCACGCAGTGCGCCCGGCCGACGCGGCGGGCGCCGGCATTCACTGGCTGCGCACCTTGCAGGCCAAAGGGTCGCAGCGCCTCGCGCCCGTGCACCTGCGCCACCGGCCGGTGAGCCCGCGCACGCCCCCGCTGCACCTGATCGCGCTCGACACCTCGGGCTCGATGCGCCGGGGCGGGCGGCTGGCCTGGGCCAAGGGCTATGCCGCGCGCCTGATCGAGCAGGCTGCGCGCGCCGGCGACCACGTGGCGCTGCTGAGCTTCGGCGGCCAGGGCGTGCAGCTGTTGCTGCCACCCGGCCCGGCCCGCGCGGCCGGCCGCGAGCGCGTGCGGCCGGTGGGTGGCGGCGGCGGCACACCGCTGTCGGCCTGCCTGAACGAGGCCGATCGCCTGCTGCGCAAGACGCAGCGGCAGCGCGGCGCGGCGGGTGGCGACTGCCTGTGGCTGCTCACCGACGGCCGCACGCTCGAACAACCCATGGCCCCCGGCTCGGCGGGCCACATCGTCGTCGTGGATTTCGACGACCCTCTGCGGCCCCTGGGCCGGTGCGCGGCCTGGGCCGAGCGCTGGCAGGCCGAACACCGCCTGCCGGCCTGATCACGCAGCCCACACCATGTCCCTGACACCCATCACCGAAGTGATCGTCTGCACCACCTGCCGGCCCCCGGGCGCTTCGCGCGAGGAGCCGGCGGCCGGCGCGCTGCTGTTCGAGGCCGTGCAGGCCGTGCAAGGGCGCAACGCCGAGCCCCTGGTGCGGGTGCGGGGCATGGCCTGCCTCAGCAGCTGCTCGCGCGCCTGCTCGGTGGCCTTTCAGGCGCCGGGCAAACACACCTACCTGTTCGGCGATCTGGTGCCCGATGCCGAGACGGCGGAGCACGTGCTCGTCTGCGCCGGCCTGCACGCGGCCGCGAGCGACGGCAACCTGCTGCGCAACGCGCGGCCGGAGCGCCTGCGCAGCGGCATCCTCGCGCGCCTGCCCCCCAACCTCACGGGGGCGGAGCCATGAGCCCCCACCTGTTCCTGCCGGAGCGCCGAAAGGCGCGGCGCCCCGGCTTCCCTGTCCGCACGCCTCAACCCTTCTTGAAATGGAGCACCCCATGATTGGAACCAGCACCACGGCGCCCTCGGGCGTCACGTCCGCCGTGCGCAGCCTGCTGCTGCAACTGGCCGCCGCCGCCGCCCTCGGGCTGGTGGTTCTCTACGGTGTGGCGTTCGCCGAGAGCCCGGTCGCGCACAACGCGGCGCACGACGTGCGCCACGTCACCGTGAAGCCTTGCCATTGAGACGCACCCCCGCCGCGCTCCGCGCGACCCCCTCAAGGGGGCGGCGCCTGCGGCCCGGCAGAGCCGGTTCCGCGGCACCTCTGGAATAGACCATTCCTGTTCGACATTTTTTGGAGTTTGAACATGATTTTTCAACGACTGATCTGGGCCGGGCTCGCCGTGGCCCTCGCCGTGGGCATCGTGCAGACCGGTGTGCAGCACCTGCAGGCCGTGCCCATCATCCTGGCCGCCGAGGCCTACGAAGACCAGAAGATCGAAGCGCCCGCGACCACCGCACCGGCCGACGCCCATGCCGGTCATGAAGGCCATGCGATGGCCGAGGAAGCCGAAGCGTGGGCCCCGGCCGACGGCTTCGAGCGCACCGCCTGGACCTTCGCCGCCAACGTGCTGCACGCCTTCAGCATGGCGCTGCTGGTGTTCGCCGTGATGGGCGTGGCCCTGTGGCGCGGCACCACGCTGCGCGCGCTGCCGCTGGCCCTGGTGACCGCCGCTGCCGGCTGGCTGGTGTTCCACTTCTGGCCTTCCATCGGCCTGCACGCCGAGATTCCCGGCATGGACGCGGCCCGCCTGGGTTCGCGCCAGGGCTGGTGGACCCTCGCCGCGGTGAGCGCGGCGCTGGCCTGTGCCTCCGTGGCCGGTTTCAAGAGCCCCCTGCGCTGGCTGCTCGCCGCCGCGCTGCTGGCCTTGCCTTATGTGGTGGGTGCGCCGCACATCACCGCCGATCCGCTGGCCGGTTTCCAGGGTGAAGCACAGGCTGCGCTGCGCGACCTCGGTAGCCAGTTCGTCTGGGCGACCACCTGGATCTCGCTGACCTTCTGGCTCTGCATGGGCGTGGCCGCAGGCCTGGCGTTCCAGCGCTGGGTGCAACCGATCCTGCGCGCCACCTTCGGCGAAGCCGGCAAGCTGCCGCAAGCGGCCTGACGAGGTGGCAGTCTGCCTGTCCGCGAGGACAGGCAGAATACCGCTCCCCTAAGTCGAAAGGACTATGAACATGACGACCATCACCGACATCGCCCCGCCGCAGGCCGCCAGCGCCGCGCAGCCCCTGCATTTCCACGCCAAGCCCGCGCCCCAGCCCGCCACCGACGCCGGCACGGACGCCTGGCGCGTGGAAGACGTGCAGGCGCTGTTCGACCTGCCGTTCTCCGATCTGCTGCACCGCGCGCAGACCGTGCACCGCGAACACTTCGACCCCGCCGAGGTCGAGCTCGCGACGCTGCTGTCGGTGAAGACCGGCGGCTGCCCGGAAGACTGCGGCTACTGCCCGCAGTCGGTGCATTTCGACACCGGCCTCACCGCGGGCAAGCTCATGGGCGTGGACGCGGTGCGCGAGGCCGCGCAGCGCGCGAAGCAGGCCGGTGCCACGCGCTTCTGCATGGGCGCGGCCTGGCGCGCGCCAAAAGACCGCGACGTGGATGCCGTGGCCGAACTCGTGCGCACCGTGAAAGCCGAGGGCCTGGAGGCCTGTGCCACGCTGGGCATGTTGTCCGACGGCCATGCCGAGATCCTGCGCGACGCGGGCCTGGACTACTACAACCACAACCTCGACAGCGCGCCCGACTTCTACGGCGAGATCATCACCACGCGCGACTACCAGGACCGCCTGGACACGCTGGCGCGCGTGCGCGGCGCGGGCGTGAAGGTCTGCTGCGGCGGCATCGTGGGCATGGGCGAGTCGCGCCTGCAGCGCGCCGCGCTTGTGGCCCAGCTCGCCAACCTCGCGCCCGACTACCCCGAGTCGGTCCCGATCAACCACCTCGTGAAAGTGCAGGGCACGCCGCTGGCCGATCAGCCCGACCTGGACCCGCTCGAGTTCGTGCGCACCATCGCGGTGGCGCGCATCACCATGCCGCGCGCGCGGGTGCGCCTGTCGGCCGGGCGCCAGCAGATGAGCGAGGCGGTGCAGGCCCTGTGTTTCCTGGCCGGCGCCAATTCCATCTTCTACGGCGAGAAGCTGCTCACCACCGGCAACCCCGACGTGGCGGCCGACATGGGCCTTCTCGCCAAGCTGGGCCTGCGGCCGCGCCACGTCTCGGCCGACTGAAGCCACCGCGCATGTCCTCGCTCAACGAGACCTGGCGCCAGCGCAGCCTCGCGGCGGTGTGGCACCCCTGCACCCAGATGAAGCTGCACGCGCCCGAGGGCGCGGCCCTGCCGCTGGTGCCGGTGGCGCGGGCCGAAGGGGTCTGGCTGCACGACCACGACGGCCGGCGCTACCTCGACGCCATCAGCTCCTGGTGGGTCAACCTGTTCGGGCACAACCACCCCGCCATCCGCGCCGCGCTCACGGACCAGCTGAACCGGCTGGACCACGTGATGCTGGCCGGCTTCACCCACGCGCCGGTGGTGGAGCTGTCCGAGCGCCTGTCCTCGGCCACCGGGCTGGGCCATGCCTTCTACGGCAGCGACGGCGCCAGCGCCACCGAGATCGCGCTCAAGATGAGCGCGCACCACTGGCGCAACGCGGGGCGGCCCGGCAAGAGCTGCTTCGTCGGGCTGGCGGGCGGTTACCACGGCGAGACCGTGGGCGCGCTGGCCGTGACCGACATCGCGCTCTTTCGCGAGGCCTACGCGCCGTTGGTGCGCCTGGCGGCCACGGTGCCCAGCCCCGATGCGCGCGCGGCGCTGCCGGGCGAGTCCGCCGCCGACGTGGCCGAGCGCGCCGCCAAGGTGCTGGCCGACTGGCTGGCCGAACACCATGAGGACACGGCGGCGCTGATCGTCGAGCCACTGATCCAGTGCGCCGCCGGCATGGCGATGCACGACCCCCACTATTTGCGGCGCGCGCGCGAGCTGTGCGACCGTTACGAGGTGCACCTGGTGCTGGACGAGATCGCGGTCGGCTTCGGCCGCACCGGCACGCTGTTCGCGCACCAGCAGGCCGGCATCCGCGCCGACTTCCTGTGCCTCTCCAAAGGGCTGACCGGCGGCACGCTGCCGCTGTCGGTGGTGCTCACCACCGACGAGGTCTACGCCGCCTTCTACGACGACCAGGTCGCGCGCGGTTTCCTGCATTCGCACAGCTACACCGGCAACCCGCTGGCCTGCCGCGCCGCACTGGCCACGCTTGACCTGTTCGAGCAGACCGACGCGCTGCGGCGCAATGGGGCCACCGCCGAACGCCTGGCCGCGCAGTTCGCACCGCTCTCGGCGCACCCACGTGTGCGCCACGCGCGCCGCCAGGGCATGGTGTTCGCGTGGGACGTGGCCAGCAGCCTGCCCGACTTCGGCCGCCGCTATGCCCGCCACGCGCTGGAGCGCGGGCTGGTGCTGCGGCCCATCGGGCACACGCTGTACGCCATGCCGCCCTACGTGATCGACGAAGCCGAAAGCGACTGGCTGGCGCGGGGCGCGCTGGCCGCCTTGGAAGCCACGCTGGCGGAAGAGGCAACCGGTGCGAGCCCCGCTGGCATCGCGGAGGTGCGCGATGGCGTTTGACGGCTGCTTCGTCACCGGCACCGACACCGGCGTGGGCAAGACCCTGGTCAGCGCCGCGCTGCTGCACACGCTCGCGCGGCACCACCGCCGCGTGGTCGGCATGAAGCCGGTGGCGGCGGGCCTGATCGAGCACCGGGGGCAATGGGTCAGCGAAGACGTGCTGGCCTTGCGCGCGGCGTCCACGGTGGTGGTGCCGGCCGAACTCGACAACCCGGTGGCCCTGCCCGAGGCCATCGCGCCCCACCTCGCGGCCGAGCGCGCGGGCCGCACCGTGACCGTGGCCGAACTGCTGGCCGCGCACCGCGCGCTGCGTGCGCACGCCGACGTGGTGGTGGTCGAAGGCGCGGGCGGCTGGCGCGTGCCGGTCAACGAAGAGGAAACCCTGGCCGACCTCGCGCGCGCCATCGGTGCGCCGGTGGTGCTGGTGGTGGGGCTGCGCCTGGGCTGCCTGAACCACGCGCTGCTCACGGCCGAGGCCATCCGCGCCGACGGCCTTATCCTGGCGGGCTGGGTGGCCAACGCCATCGACCCCGACATGCCTTGCCGCGAAGAGAACATCGAGACGCTGCGCCGCTGGCTGCCGGCACCGCTGCTGGGCCGCGTGCCCTGGCAGGCCGCCGCCCCGAAGGCCCATGACATTGCGCTGGAGCTGCCCCATGACCTGGTTGGATGAATTCGACGAGCGCCTGGCCGCGCTGGACGCGCAGTCGCTGCGCCGCCGCCGCCGCGAGGTGGTGCCGCAGCAGGGCGCGCGGCTGTGCGTCGATGGGGAATCGCTGCTGGCCTTCTGCAGCAACGACTACCTCGGTCTGGCGCAGGACCCGCTCTTGCGCGAAGCGGTGCACGCCGCCGTGGACCGCTACGGCGTGGGGTCCGGTGCCTCGCCCATGGTCAGCGGCCACAGCGCGGCCAACGCGGCGCTGGAGCGCGAACTCGCCCAGGCCGTGGGCCTGCCGCGCGCGCTCTATTTCTACGCCGGCTACGCCACCAACGCCAGCATCGTGCCGGCCCTGGTGGGCGAGGGCGATGCCCTGTTTTCGGACGCGCTGAACCACGCCTGCCTGATTGACGGCGCGCGCCTGTCTCGCGCCACGGTGCACCGCTACCCCCATGCCGATCTGGCGCGGCTCGACGCGCTGCTGGCAGCCAGCCCGGCGCGGCGCAAGCTGGTCATCAGCGACGCGGTGTTCAGCATGGACGGCGACGTCGCCGACATCGCGGCGTTGCACGCGCTGTGCGAACGGCACGACGCCTTGCTGCTGCTGGACGACGCACACGGCTTCGGCGTGCTCGGGCCACAAGGGCGCGGCGCCCTGGCCGCTGCGGAACTGACCGGCCCGCAGGCCTCGCCGCGGGTGCTCTACATGGCCACGCTGGGCAAGGCCCTGGGCGTGGCCGGTGCTTTCGTGGCCGGCCCCGATCGCCTGGTGGAGTGGCTGCTGCAGAAGACCCGCAGCTACACCTACGCCACGGCCGCGCCCGCGCTGCTGGCCGAGGCGGTGCGCGCCGGCCTGCGCTGCGTGCTCGGGCCCGACGGCGAACGCCGCCGGCGGCATCTGCAGGCGCTCATCGCGCAGTTGCGCGAAGGCCTGGCACCGGGGGCCGATGCCGTGCTCGACGCGGCCGGCTGGGCCCTGATGCCCTCGGCCACCGCGATCCAGCCGCTGGTGATCGGCGACAACGCCGCCGCACTGGCCGTGATGGCCGTGCTGCGCGAACAAGGGCTGTGGGTGCCCGCGATCCGCCCGCCCACCGTGCCCGCAGGCACCGCGCGGCTGCGCATCGCGCTCTCGGCCGCGCACCAGCCGGCGGACATCGACGCGCTGCTGCGCGCCCTGCGGATCGCCGCCGCCTCCACGGCGGCGCTGCCGGCATGAGCTTCCCGATGGACCTTCCTTCTTTTCTGGCGCCGGCGGCCATTCTGGTGGCCCTGCTGGTGGACCGTTGCTGGGGCGAGCCGCCCGCGCGCTGGCACCCGGTGGTGGGGATGGGGCGCTACCTCGGGGTGCTGGGCCCGCGCATCGCGCCGGCCTGGGGCGCACCCGCCGGCACCGTGCGGCCATTCGTGCTCGGTGCCTTGGCCTGGATGGCCGGCGCGCTGCTGGTGGTCGCCATTGCCTTCGCGCTGATGCGGTTCGTGAGCGGTGGGCCGGTGTGGTTGCAAGTCCTTGTCACGGGTCTGCTGCTCAAGCCCCTGCTGGCGTGGCGCATGCTGCGTGAGGAGGTGGTCGCGGTCGAAGCGGCGCTGGGCGACTCCCTGGCGGCGGGGCGCGAGCGCCTGGGCTGGCTGGTGAGCCGCGACGTGAGCGCGCTGGACGAGGCGCAGGTGCGCGAAAGCGCCATCGAATCGCTGGCCGAAAACCTCAACGACTCGGTGGTGGCGCCGCTGTTCTGGTTCGCCATCGCCGGCCTGCCGGGCGCGGCGCTCTACCGCTTCGCCAACACCGCCGACGCCATGTGGGGCTACCGGGGCGAGCGCCAGGGCCGCGACTGGACCTGGGCCGGCAAATGGGCGGCGCGCGCCGACGATGCGCTCTCGTGGTTGCCCGCGCGCCTCACCGGGGTCCTGCTGGGTTTTCTGGGCGCTTTCCGGGGCTGGCGCGCGCTGCCGGCGCAGGCGCGCCGCACACCGTCGCCCAACAGCGGCTGGCCCATGGCCGCGATGGCGCTCGCGCTGAATGTGCGCCTGGGCAAACCGGGTATCTATACATTGAATGCCGAGGGCCGCAGCCCGCAGGCCACCGATACCGCGCGGGCCCTGCAACTGGCGGGCGGGGTGGTACAAGCATTGGCAGCCGCGGCCGTGTTGTGGGCCACGTTCGCCTGGGGGAACACCGCATGACGCACGCACAGTCGACTTTCCACGGAGGCCCCGACGCGCTGGGCGTGCCGACCTGGGACTTCTCCACCAACGCCAACGCCTGCGGGCCCTGTCCCTCCGCGCAGGCCAGGGTGCTGCGGGCCGATGCGCGGCACTACCCCGACCCGGCCTACACCGCCTTGCGCGCATCGCTCGCGGCCTTCCACGCGGTGGCGGTCGAGCGCATCGTGATCGCCGGCAGCGCCAGCGAATTCATCGGCCGCATCACCGCCTGGGTGGCGCGCGAAGGCGGCCGGCGCGTCTGGCTGCCCGCGCTGGCCTACGGCGACTACGCCCGCGCGGCCAGTGCCTGGCGGCTGGAGCGCACGCCGGACCCGGCCCAGGCCGATCTGGCCTGGCTGTGCGAGCCGGCCAGCCCGCTGGGCCAGGCCGAGCCCCGGGCGCGCGCCGTGGCGGCGTCGGGCGCTGCCACGGTCGTGCTGGACCGCGCCTACGACCCCCTGCGCCTGAGCGGGCAGGGCAGCCTCGACCCGGCGGCCCTGGACCGGGTCTGGCAGCTCTGGACCCCCAACAAGGCGCTGGGCCTCACGGGGGTGCGCGGCAGCTACGCCATCGCCCCGGTGGGCGGGGAAAACATGGCGCGCTCGCTCGATCGGCTTGCGCCTTCGTGGCCGCTCGGCGCGCACGGCGTGGCCCTGCTCGAAGCCTGGACATCACCCGACGCGCAGGCCTGGGTGGCGCAGACCCGGCCCACATTGGCCCGTTGGACGGGCGACCTGCGGGCCTTGCTGGCCAGCCTGGGGTGGGCCGTGCAAGCCAGCGACGCACCTTATTTCTGTGCCGAGCCACCGCAGACACTCGACGCCCCGTCCCTGCGCTCGCAAGGCATCAAGCTGCGCGATGCCAACTCGTTCGGCCTGCCCGGCCAATGGCGCCTGAGTGCCCAGCCACCCGAGGCGCAGGCGGCCTTGCGCGCGGCCCTGGCGGCGCAAGAGGAGCGCGTGGCATGACGGCGCGTTGCGTGATGGTGCTGGGCACGACCAGCGGCGCGGGCAAGAGCTGGCTCACCACCGCCCTGTGCCGTCACTACGCGCGCCAGGGCCTGAGGGTGGCGCCGTTCAAGGCGCAGAACATGAGCAACAACGCCCGGGTTGTTGCCCCCACGCTCCACCGCTCGCGCGGGTCGCTGCCCCCCGAGGGGGCTGATTTTCCTTGGGGCGGCCCGGCGGAAAATCGGGGGCTTGGCGGGGAGATCGGTTCGGCGCAGTATTTTCAGGCCCTCGCCGCGCGCGCCGAGCCCGAGGTGCGCATGAACCCGCTGCTGCTCAAGCCCGAGGCCGACACACGCAGTCAGGTGGTGCTGCTGGGGCAGGTGAACGAAGCCCTGTCCGGCATGCCCTGGCGCGGGCGCAGCCTGCATGTGTGGCCGCAGATCGCCGCCGCGCTCGATGCGCTGCGCGAGGAGAACGACGTGGTGGTGATCGAAGGCGCGGGCTCGCCGGCCGAGATCAACCTGCACGCCAGCGACATCGTGAACATGCGCGTGGCCCTGCACGCGCAGGCGCGCTGCCTGCTCGTGACCGACATCGACCGGGGCGGCGCTTTCGCCCACCTCTACGGCACCTGGGCCTTGCTGCCACCCGAGGAGCGCGCGCTCATCCACGGCTTCGTGCTCAACAAGTTCCGGGGCGACGCCAGCCTGCTGGCGCCCGCGCCGCAACAGCTGGAGGAACTGACCGGCGTGCCCACGGTGGCGGTGCTGCCGATGTGGTGGCAGCACGGCCTGCCGGAAGAAGACGGTGTGTTCGACGACCGCACGCGCGCCTCGGGCGCCGTCCACAAAACGATCGCGGTGATCGCCTACCCGCGCATCAGCAACCTCGACGAATTCCAGCCGCTCAAGAACGTGCCTGGCGTGCGCCTGGTGTGGGCGCGCGCCCCGGCCGATTGCGCCGGGGCCGACTGGATCGTGCTGCCCGGCAGCAAGGCCACCGCATCCGATCTCGCCTGGCTGCGGTCGCAAGGGCTGGACCGTGCCATCGCCGCGCATGCCGCGCGGGGCGGGGCGGTGCTGGGGGTGTGCGGCGGCCTGCAGATGCTGGGCGAGGCGCTGATCGACACGCATGGCATCGACGGCAATGCGCCCGGCCTGGGCTTGCTGCCGCTGGTGACGCAGTTCGAGCCGCAGAAGACCGTGCGACACACGCAGGCCCGCTTCGGCCGCCTCACCGGGGTGTGGGCCGCGCTCTCGGATGTGGACGCAGCGGGCTACGAGATCCACCACGGCCAGACGCTGCCGCACGCGGCCATGGCCGCCGCCGGCGACCTGGCGCGCGAGGCGCTGCCCGCCGGCCTGGGTTGGCAGAACGCGCAGGGCAACGTGCTCGGCGTCTACCTGCACGGCCTGTTCGAAGACCCGCGCGTGCTGCACGCGCTGTTCGGTGCCACCGCGCCCACGCTGGAGACCGTGTTCGACGGCCTGGCCGATTTCCTTGCCACCCACATCGAGCCTCGCGTGCTCGACCAACTCATCGGGAACTGACATGAATCCCCTCACCGACATCACCCAACCCGAGCTCGCTCAAGCGCTGCAGCGCGCGCTGGACAGCAAGACCAAACCCGTGGGCTCGCTGGGCCGCCTGGAAACCCTGGCGCAGCGCATCGGCCTGATCCTGGGCACCGAGCGGCCCGAGCTGCGCGCGCCGCAGATGCTGGTGTGCGCGGCCGACCACGGCCTGGCCGCGCGCGGCGTGTCGGCCTTTCCGAGCGACGTGACCTGGCAGATGGTCGAGAACTTCCTCGCCGGTGGCGCGGCGGTGAGCGTGCTGGCGCGCCAGCACGGCATCGGCCTGAACGTGGTGGACTGCGGCGTGCGGCACGACTTCGCGGCGCGCGAAGGCCTGTTCATCCGCAAGGTCGCGCCCGGCACGGCCGACGCGCTCGACGGCCCCGCCATGAGCGCGGCCCAATGCGCGCAAGCCATCGAGAACGGGCGCGAGGTGCTGCGCGGCCTGCCGGGCAACGCGCTGCTGCTGGGCGAAATGGGCATCGGCAACACCTCGTCGGCGTCGATGCTGCTGGCGCGCCTGGCCGGGCTGGATGTGGCCGACGTCACCGGCGCCGGCACCGGCCTGGACGCGGCGGCGGTGCAGCGCAAGATCGGCATCCTGCGCGAAGTGCTGGCGCGCCATGCCGAGGCCACCGCGCCGCTGGACGCGCTGGCCGCCTTCGGCGGTTTCGAGATCGCCACGCTCACCGGCGCGGTGCTGCAGGCGGCCGAAGAACGGCGCGTGATCCTGGTCGATGGCTTCATTGCCACCGCCGCCGTGCTGGTGGCCGCGCACCTGCAACCCCACGTGCTGCAGCGCTGCGTGTTTGCGCACTGCTCGGGCGAGCGCGGCCACGCGCTGATGCTCGCGCACCTCAAGGCCGTGCCGCTGCTCGACCTGGGCCTGCGCCTGGGCGAAGGCTCGGGCGCCGCGCTGGCCTGGCCCCTGCTGGTGAGCGCCTGCGCGCTGCTGCGCGAGATGGCCAGCTTCGAATCGGCCGGCGTGTCGCGCCAGGACGAGGCCACCCCCGCGCGCCACTGACATGACCACGTTCGCCCGCCACTTCCTGCTGGCCCTCCAGTTCTTCACCCGCATCCCGGTGACGGGGCGGCTGGCCGCCTGGGTGGGCTTCAGCCCGGCCATGCTGCGCGCGAGCGCGGCGCATTTTCCCGGCGTGGGCTGGGTGGTGGGCGGGCTCACGGCGGCGGTGCTGTGGGGCCTGCTCGCGCTGCTGCCGCCGGTGCCTGCCGCGCTGTGGGTGGCGGTGGTGCTCAGCACCGTGTTCAGCGTGATGCTCACCGGCGCCTTCCACGAAGACGGCCTGGCGGACCTGGCCGACGGCCTGGGCGGCAGCGCGCAGCGCGAGCGCGCGCTGGAGATCATGAAGGACTCGCGCATCGGCAGCTACGGCGCCATCGCGCTGGTGCTGGTGCTGCTCACCAAGGTGGCGCTGCTCGTGCTGCTGGCGCAGGGCAGCGGGTGGCTGGCGGTGGTGGCGCTGTTCGCCGCGCACGTCACCTCGCGGACCTTGCCCCTGTTCGTGATCCGCACGCTGCCGCACGTGGGGGACACGCCGCAGTCCAAGAGCAAGCCGCTGGCCGAGAGCCTGTCCAACGCCGGCCTGATCGCCGGCCTGGTCTGGTGGGCGCTGGCGATGGTGCTGGCGTGGTGGCTGCTGCCAGGGGCACCCTGGGGGCCTGGCGTGCTGGGGTCCTTGGTTGGGCTGGTCTGGATGTGGCGCCTGCTGCAGCGCCGCCTGCAGGGCTTCACCGGCGATGGCCTGGGCGCCACGCAGCAGGTGGGCGAGCTGTTGTTCTACCTGGGGCTGGCCTTGGCGCTGCCGGTGCTCGCATGAAACTCTGGCTGCTGCGGCATGCCCCGGTGATGCTGGGCCCGGGCCTGTGTTATGGGTCGAGCGACGTGCCGGCCCATGCCGCGCTCACGCGGGAAGCGGCCATGGCAGTCTCGCCCTTGCTGCCGCCGGGCACGCCGGTGTGGGTGTCGGGCCTGTTGCGCGCGCAGCAGCTCGCGGCCGCGCTGCAGGCCGAGCGCAGCGACCTGGGCGCCGCGCGCATCGACACGCGGCTCAACGAAATGGACTTCGGTGTCTGGGAGTTGCAGCGCTGGGACGCCGTGCCACCCGAGGCCTTCGACGCCTGGATGGCCGACTTCGCGCACCACCGCTTCGGCGGTGTCGAGAGCACGCAGATGCTGCTCTACCGCGTGGCCGCCGCGCTGGGCGAGCTGCGGCCCGCGACCAGCACCGACGTGCTCTGGATCACCCACGCCGGCGTGATCCGCGCGGTGCGGCACATCCTGGCCCAGGGTGTGCATATCCGCGAAGCGGCCGAGTGGCCCAAGGACGCGCCCGAGCCGGGCGGGTGGGTGACGGTCGAACTCTGATCGGAGGAGCGCCTACAGCCCGAGCCAGCCCAGCAGCTCGCGCAGCTTCTTCTCGGTGCTGGTGTCGAAGGCCTGGATGCCCACGCTTTTGAGCACCGCCTGCCCGGCTTCGTTGTCAGGCAGGGCGATCAGGGCCTTCTGCATGGCGTCGATCTGGGCCGGGGTGAAATCGCGGTCCACGATCAGCGGAAAGTAGGGCTGCGACACGCTGGTGTGCAGCACGCGGTGGCCGCTCTTGTCCAGCGACTTGGCCACCCCCGAGTACGAGGCCACGCCGCCCACGTCGGCGAACTTGTTGGTGAGGTAGAACGGCACCGCGCCCTGTTCGCGCACGCGCTGCACGTTCTCCTTGCCGATGTCGATGCCCGCGTCGCGCAGGGCCGAAGCGCAGAACTTGGCCATGTAGGCCGCCGGCTCGGGCAGCACCAGACGCTTGCCCTTGATGTCGGCCACCGTCCTGTACGCCGATTCCTTGGGCACGACGATCAGGCACTGCCCGTCGGGCTTGGCCGAGGCCACATAGCGGTAGCCGTAGTCGCGCATGCCCCGGGCCGGGAAGTCGCTCGGCCGCGCCATGGCCAGGGCGAAGCGCCGCTCCTTCATGCCCTCTTCGAGCGAGGAGAACTCGCGGATGAACACCACGTTCACCTTCTGGTTGATGCTCTTGCCGATGGCATCGGCCAGGCCCTGGTACTTGGCGATCACGCGCGCATGGTCGGTGCCGCCGGACGTGCCTTCGCTGATGGCGAGGATGAGGTCTTTGGCCTGGGCCGATCCCGCGCACAGCGACAGGGCCAGCACGCTGCGCGCAAACAATGATTTCATTCTGATATTCCCCTGGATGGAAAGAGTTCATCCTAGATGCACCAAAGGTGTGCGCCTCGACCCTGGCGACGAACGTGACATTCAGCACGCCTGGACGGCAGTGCGCCCGAGCGGGCGGCTCAGAGAACGAGGGTCTTTTCCCTGAAATCGCAGCAGGCGATCACCGCGCAGCGCGGGCACAGCGGCTTGCGCGCCTGGCACACGTAGCGCCCGTGCAGGATCAGCCAGTGGTGCGAGTCCACCGCGTAGGCGGGCGGCACGCGCTTCATCAGCTGCAGCTCCACCGCCAGCGGCGGCTTGCCCCGCGCCCGGCCGGGGCGGGTGCTCCCGCGGGAGATGTGCGTGTCCCCCCCCCTGGGGGGGTCGCCGCAGGCCACGTTGGGCACCCCCTTGGCGGGCTTTCGGCCCCCCCCCGGGCGGGGCCCCGGCGCCCCCCGCCGGCCCGGGCCCCCCCCCCCC